>NZ_JBBKBG010000047.1:0-13875 GCF_037892545.1 Pseudogracilibacillus sp. ICA-222130 | reverse complement strand
AAAAATAAACAATAAAAAAGGAAATAATTTCTTTTTTATTGTTTACTATCCAAATACATTCCATCCGTCGTTTTAATATTACCGTACGGATTAATATAGGAACGATTTAATTTTTTCTTTGCTTTTATTTTTTTCATATCTATTTGAATTTGTTGTAATAAATCATTCATTTTATGATTCATTTGTTCATCGAGCTTGACCAACTGTTTGCCTAATTGCATTTCATCTTCACTATATGGTCCTTGGATTTGTTGTACAAGTTGTTCTCGTTTTTCAATAAAGGTTTGAATTAATGCAATAACATGTTCACGTTCCTCGATATCATCTGGCACCTTTTCTAAAGAGGTAAGCATATGAACGGAAAGATCATACAACGCTTGTAATGTTTTCATTAGACCTTTTCTCGCTTATTATTTTTCGCTGTTAATTTAATAACCTCTTTCCACGTATCACGGAAATCTACTACATACGTATATGCCTCATCTAAATAAGATACCTCATTTTTTATATTCGCTTGTTGTAACTGATAATGAATGTATTCATACAAAGGCATCATTTGATTCGATATTTCAACTTTTGGATCTAGTGTTAGCATTAATTCTTGTATAATGTTTTGTGCCTTTTGAATGCATTCATTTTTTGCCTCAAAATCATTTTTTTCCAAAGCTTGTTTTGCCTGATTGATGAATTTAATACAACCGTTATATAACATTAAGGTCAACTGTGGTCCTGAAGCTGTCGTCACTGAATTATCTTGATATGCTTGGTACTGTTTTGCCATCATAAATTATGACACTCTCCTACATAATAAATTTATTGCCTATGAACCAAATTGCGAGAATAGATAAGAAGATTGTTGATTTAAATTCGAAATAGCTTTTTCCATTGCGGTAAATTGTGACCAGTATCGTTCTTCTACCCGTACCATACGTTTTTCGAAATCTGCAATGCGTGTATTTAAATCTTTCATTTGTTTTCCAATCACATAGTTATCTAAAGTATGTGTTGATTTACCTGCTTTTTCTTCAATTTTTGCACGTGTATGATCTAATGCTTCATCAAAACGATGGATTAATCCTTTCGCTTTGCCTTCTTCATCCCCTACAAATAATTGGTATACCGCATCTGCATCTGTTTCTAATGCGCTACGTAATTTTTCTTCGTCGACTTCGAGTTTTCCTCCATCTAAATAGTTTTTTGTCGTCGTAATACCGAGGTCACTTAATAACTTAAATGGTCCGTCATTATCTACGACTCCTTGTAAACTACTACGCAATGTATACATCCCGTCGCGGAGTGATGATTCACCTTTTAAAATACCACTTTTTGCTTTCTCTTCCCATTGCTTTATTTGATCTTCTGACATTTCTTTTTTCTGTTCTTCTGTTAATGGCTGGAAACTACGAAACTTTTCTTCTGTTTGTGATGCATTCATTTTTTCAATTACTTCGTTATACTTATCCACAAACTTTATGATATGATCAAATGCACTATCGACATCCGTACGAACTGTAATATCTGTTTGTCCCACACTATGTAAATTAAATGTAATGCCGCTTAATGAATAATGATTATCACGGGAATCGATTGTTAAACCGCCATTATAAATAAATTGAGCATTCGAAGCTGCCTGTCCTTGTTCTTCGATCTTTGTTACTTTACTTAAGAAGAAATGATCATCACCTGTAAATACAATTTCTGGACCATTTTCGTTGTATATACCTGTTCGAGTCGTTTCCAATACAACTTTGTTTGATGTTTCATCTAAAAATGCACGAACTTTTCCATTACTAGCACTTTCCATATTTTTCAATACGGTTTTTAATGTGTCACCTGCTTTTACATCAACCGTATGTTCGATTGGTTCGCCTTTTTCATCATATGTACTAAATGTAAACTGTCCGTCATTTTCAAATACAGTGTCAGCTGGAGCAGCATATACTTGCATTTCACTCGTTGCTAAAGATTTCACATCAATGTTGTACGTCCCGTTCGTTGCTGCTGTACCAGCTGTTGCAGTTGCAACATTGCTTAATGCAGAGGTTGTTGATTTCGAATTGTATGCACGTGTATATTTCATGTCTCGAACAATATTATCTAACTCTAACAATGCACTATTTATTTCACGAAATGCATCCCGTTTCCATTCTAATGTTGTTTGTTGTTGCTTCATTTTCGTTAATGGCGTTCTCTCAGCTTCCATTAATTTATTCACCATTGCTTCGATATCCATACCAGATACGATTCCACCTACTCGCATAACCATCTTTTATCCGTCCTTTCTCTACACTTGTTCATCTACAACGATACCGACAAATTCCGTCATTGCTGCATACATATCTAGCATTTTTTTCGGAGGTATTTCACGAATGATCTCCTCTGTTACCGGGTTGACAACTGTTACATAATATTCATTTAATTCTTCATGAAACACAAATTTCAGATTCGTTTGAAATGGATCAATGAAATGATTCATCCGTTCTACTGCATCTTGCACATCTTCTTTTTTTACATTTTTATGTACTTCTTTAATTAATTTCGTTTGTAATAGTCGATTTGTTGCATCCTCCAAAGAGGAGGGATTCTGTGACATAGTCATTGGTTGAGATATTTTATCAGAAATATTCATATGTTACACAACTCCCTATTCTTTTACTACTCTTTATATCGACCATTATTAGAAAAATATGAAGTGTTTATAAGAAAATTATAACGGATTGTTTTTCATTAATTTTATTACATCGACTGGCACATGTACCGCTTCATTATTTGCCATTTGAATTGCTTCATATACTTCTCCACGATGAATTTCAATATTTTTAGGGGCTTTCACGCCTAATTTTACTTGATCTCCTTCAATTGCAACTACGGTCAGTTCAATATCATTCCCAATACGGATAGATTGTTGCTTTTTTCGCGATAATACTAACATTCCGCTTCTCCTCCTTTATGATTAAAAGAATTTGAGATAGCGGCTTTCATTTTAAACGTTTCATCATTTAAAATAAATTGTTTTCCCTTTTTATTCCTGGTATTAATAATAATAGGTGCTTTTAAGTTAATCGTACTTTTCGCAAACGGCTCATGTATCGTCATAATGGTAAGAATTGCAATATCTTTCTCCTTTTCAATATGTAAAGCATCCACTACATAGTCTTCTAAAGTAAACTCATAGGCCGGATAAAATATATGTGGATTTGTTACAATAAATGCAATTTCCTTTGTCTCTATTGATTGTAAAATTTGTAATAGATCATTGTTAGGTAAATCTAGCAGAGCAAAATTTTTTTCTTCTTGAAAACCTGGAATCCCTTGTTCAAAATGAATAATTTTTTCTTCTTCAATGACAACTTCATTTAAGTATTTCGTTTTAATTTTCATTATGTAACCTCCAACCTTTATGTTTCATCCTCATATAGATTCGTGTAATCAATGTGCAATGATGCATCCTCTTCCATAAAAATCTCTATATTTCCAGGATGGTATGTAATTTCAGGCTTACGTATTTGGACAGATATAATAGGCTTATTTGGTTCAATTTGAACATCGACAGTTGCTTTTTCGTACTGGATATTTACTGAAAATGGCTGTGGAATAAATCCTATATTTAATTGCTTCATCGGTCGTTGGCCATTTTCTTTAGCCAGTTCGGCTATATAATTAACCTCATCATGAATATTAATTAATTGTGCCCCTTGTTCCGCTCTTCTTACTATCCCTTCCTGAATAGCCCTTTTGCCCTCTTCTGCTGTTTTTTCAACTGCTCGAATCGGACCGTACATATTCATTTGCTCCCATGCCTTCGATTGATCAATCGTTAATTTTCCTTTTCTTGTTTCGATTGCAACGTGTGCTTTTGGCTGTTCAATTGACACGATGGCATTCGGTTGCTCTATTTCTACATGAGCATTTGTTTGTCTCCATGCAATTTTGGCAAATTGTGATTCCATTCTTATTTGAGGAATATTCATATGGAGTCACCCTTTCCTAAAAATAGTGAAAAGGCTGAGACAATGTTTCACATAGATCACTTGTATCTAGTAAACTGTCTCAACCATTTTATTAACGTAAAAAATCCACTAATGAAGGTTGAATAATTTTCGAGCCTGCAGATAATGCTGCACGGTGAATAACTTCTTGTGTTAATAAATTCATAACCGCTTCTTCAAAATCGACACCTTCATTTTTCATCATTGTATCTTTCGCAATAATTTCTTGATGAGATAATCGATCTTCAATAAGTTCAAGACGATTCATTTTAGCCCCAAGCTCTGCACGTGTATTAACGATATCTGTCATACCTTTTCTTAAATTTTCAAGTGCACGGTTCATTTCATCTTGTTGATTCGGATCATCCGATTTTAAAGCAGAAATAAAATCGCTCATATTTGTAAATAGTTCTTTATTAAACATCTTATCTGGATCCATATTAACATCAAATGTAATTCCTTTAGATACTTCAATATTCACATCCTGGTTTCTACCATCTGTATCTGTAACGACGATATTTCCTTCCGCATCCACTTCCACTGGTTTTACATTTGTGTCTGTCCCATTAAAAATATACTTTCCATTCACATTCGTGTTAGCAATTTCGACTAATTGGCGTTGTAATTGCTCCACCTCTTTTGCAATGGCTTCACGCTCATCTTTATCATTCGTATCGTTTGCAGCTTGAACAGCTAACTCTTCGATTCTTTGCATCGCTTTTGTCGCTTTATCTAATGCATCATCAGTATGGTCCATCCAGTTCCAAATTTCAGATGTGTTACGGCGATATTGCTCCACTTCCGTTACTTCTGTACGGTATCCCATCCCTTTCATGACGATAACCGGATCATCAGATGGACGAGAAATTTTCTTTCCCGTATTAATTTGCGTTATATATTTATTCATTTGCGCTTGACTACTGTATAAATTTTTCAACATATTATTTTGCAACATTGTTTGTGTAATACGCATAATTATCTCCTTACCTTCCGACAATTCCCATTTGATTAATGACACGATCGATTAGTTCATCGATTGCTGTCATACTTCTTGCAGCAGCATTGTAGGCATGTTGAAATTTAATTAAATTGGAAATTTCCTCATCCAACGATACTGCTGTTACAGACATTCTAGAATTTTCTATTTGTGATTTTAATATATCTGTACTATTTTTCATCGTATTTGCTTTTTGCCCTTTTACACCTAAATCTCCGATAAGCGCAATAAAATATTTTCTAACAGATGTATCATCTAGCCCCTCAATATCTTTATCAAATACTTTCGCAAGGTCTAGAGCATTATCACCATTTCTACTTCCACCATTTACAGCACTCGCGGCAATTAGAGTAGGATCTTTCACAATCTCACCTAATACTGTTATGTTTTCTGCCGTAATATCCGTAGATCCATCTTTCGTGACGAAAAATGCTTTTCCTGGTTCCCCATTTGCATCTATGCCTGCTTGATGTTGCGTATTAAATGCTTCTGCAAATTGTTTTGCCATTTTATTTAATTCATTAAGCATATTCGGATATAAATTGTTTTCTCCTCCACCAACAACACCATACGATTCCAAGAGACCACTTAATGTCCCTTCCGAACTTAATATATTCTGTAATACGTCCACACCATCTACTGTAATAGTAGAAACTAAACCTTTTTCAGCGTTATCTGCATCATTATAAGCTAATTCAAATTCATTCACGATTACATTGTCCCGATCACGTGCATCTATTAAATAAATAGGTGGATCAAAAGATTGACCTGAACGATCAATTAATTGAATAGAAGCCAAACCATCTGCAATCTGTAAAGAACTATCACTACTCTTCGTATAATCAACTTTAATATTCATGTAATTAGATAGTTGATCCATTAAACGATCACGTTCATCATATAAGTCATTCGCTAACATACCGTGTGGTTCTATTTTTTGGATTTGCTCATTTAAACCATTAATTTGTGATAACAATGAGTTAATATTTTTGGTAGATACGTCGATTTGTTCTTTTAAATCGCCTTGGATTGCTTGTAAACTTTTCGACAAATGATTAAATGTTTCCGTTAATGCTAGTGCTCTTTGTGCGGCAACTGATCTTGCTCCGTCATTATCCGGATGATCCGCTAAGTCTTGTAATGCTTGCCATAATAAATCCATTTGTGCACTCAGCCCATCTTCAGAAGGTTCATTTAATACCTCTTCCATTCTAGATAAAGCTTCACTTTTTGTACTCCAATAATTGGCACGGCTATTTTCAGCACGGAATTGCTTATCTAAAAATTGATCACGCACTCTTTCAACCGTTCCAATTTCAACTCCCGTACCAATTTGCCCTGCAATCGTTGGCATGACACGAGAAGGCATCGGAAATGGAGAGGTCGTTTCAAAATTTACACGTTGGCGAGAATATCCCGTTGTATTAACATTCGCGATATTATGTCCTGTCGTATATAATGCCCCTTGTTGTGCATATAAAGCTTTTTTGGCTAATTCTAATCCTTGGAAAGTACTCAATTATATTACTCCTTTTATTGCTTATATTTATGCCTTCGAATCAAACATCGAACGCTTCGTTTGATGAGTCGATGTTTGCTTTTCCCCTCCGTAGTTCATACGATCCATAGAAGGTTCCATCATATGTAACGATAGTTGGATAAACTGCATGGATTGTTCGATTAATTGTTTATTTAAAGATTCGTTCGCTTTTAAAGCTGTTATGATATCAATTAATTTTGTCATATCCTCTAATAATGCAGTTTTTTCAGCATCATTTTCGATATAGGTTACTAATTCATTTAAAGAAGGATTTTTAGATTTTATTTGTAACTGATCATAAAGCTCATTTGTTACTTGCAAACGTTTTTTTTCCACTTGTTCAATTGTTTGTACGTGCATTCTTTCTTCCATTAAAATATTTGATAATCGCTCTACTTCACCCGCTTTAATAATCTCTGTTTTTTCTTTGGAAACAGAGAGTAGATGTTCATGTGCCTGAAGTAATTTTTGTAAATGATTCATCAATAATTGTGTAGAAATTTTCCTAACCTCCTACTATTTTCCCCATTTCCAATAGTCGATCATCTTTTCCGCTACTTGTTCGTAGTTTATTTCATATGTTCCTGATTGGACTTTTTCTTTCAGTTCTTGCACATATTGTGCACGTTCCGATTGTTCTGTCTGTTTCATTTGCATCATTTTTGCTTCTGGAGAAATATTTAATTGATCTGTTCTTTGATCACTTTTTTTACGAATAGATGACTGTTTTTGCTGATTATATATTTGAAGATACGGATTCGGTCCTTGTATTTTCATTCGACACACCTCTCTTTAATATACGTATCTAATCATGCTTACTTTATGTATCGGCAATTTTTTTAGAATGTTTAACGTTTTTTGTCTTTATTTATTGTATAGTACACTTGTTGTCGTTCTTCTTGCGTCATTCGTTCTGTTCGTTTCTTTTCCTCTTCTTCATGTTGATGTAATTGCTTATGAAGTGAAACACTACATGTTACACATAGCTTACCTTCTATTATTGCAATACCGCACATTTCACATGGATAAGAAAGCTTTGGAAAATTTGAATTACGTAATCGGTTTTGCTTTAAAAATTTCATAATTAATTCTTTATCAACTTCTGTATCTCTCGCTATTTCATCAATTGTCGCTTCTCTTTTTCGTTTATTCGATAAATATTTATATACTTTTTGAAAAGCAATTTCTTCCTCTTTATAACACGCAGGACAAATATCTCGAATTCCTCTTGCAAATACGTTTCCACAACTATTACAGTTTGCTAATTCCGTCATTTTCATCACCTATAATAATTTTTTCTATATTGTCTATTTTACCCTCTAACTAATGTGAATGCATAAATATTTGTGCAACCATTTTGTTTTAACAAACTTGCTGCATGACGTACTGTTTGTCCCGTCGTATAAATATCATCAATTAATATCACGTCTGATTGAACTTTTTCTCTTAAAAGGAATGGATTTTTTGACATTAATCGTTCCTTCCTGCTTTTTTTCGATTGTTTTTCTGTATGTGTCCGTTCCAATATAGGTGAAATATTTGTTGTTAGAAAGGAAGCTAATTGAGCCGCCTGATTGAAATTACGTTCGTGCAATCTTTTTTCACTTAATGGAATTGGAACAATTAAAGTATTTTTGTTGATTTGTGAAAAATTTTCCTGAAAAACGGTTTGGAATTTTTGTTTAAATATATCACCGAGCGCGTAATCACCACGATATTTCCATTTCGATATAACATCTTTCATTTTATCATTATAATGATAAATAGATATATTTTTATGTAAAGGATCGTTTCCATCATATATTACTTTCCATTTATAACAATCATCACAACATTCTTGTTCACATCGTTTATAGCAACGTCGACAATACTCGCCTTTTATTTCTTGAAATGCTTGCACACATTTTTCACAACTATATTTATCCGCCTCTAATACAAATAATGTCCCCCAAGAAATCGTCTTACTTATTTTCTCGCCACAATATAAACAGTAGTTCATATCTTTTTCACCACGTTATTTTTCAACATGTTCTTCCGTTTCTGATTCATCATTCGTATCATGTTTTTCGCTTCAAGCATTGCATTTGTTAAACCGTCATGTACATATAGAACATGTCCCTGGGGATCATCTTTACTTCTTCCTGCCCGTCCTGCGATTTGCACTAAAGCTGCAACATCGAATATATGATTACTTGCTCCTAAAATGATGACATCGACGGAAGGAAACGTAACACCACGTTCCAAAATAGTTGTCGTCATTAAAACTTTTAATTCTTTATTTCTAAATCTTTCTATCTTTTTGTCACGCATGTCATCATCGGCATATACGGTATCAAGTTGATCATGATATTTAATAATATGTAGGTGTAAAAAACTTTGACAAACGGTTTCTTTATAATCTTTTAATTGTTGAATCGACGGCATAAAAATAAGCACTTGTCGTTCTTGCTTTTTCCGTTTTTGTAACCATTGTTCTACTTGTTTGATCGGCTGATTCATTTTTATTTTTTCTGTTAATCGATGTACATATAACATCGTAGGCATTGGAAGTGGCTGTAAATGATAGCGAACTGGAACAAAAATGATTGGAACTTTTTCTTTTCTTAATGTTCGTAAAAAATCTTTTCTAGGTGTCGCAGTTAAATAAATCATTGCAGCATGTTGCTTTTTTGCCCTCTTTGTCGCAAATTGTAAAAGCGGGTCCAAATAGTATGGAAATGCATCCACTTCATCAATTATCACTACATCAAAAGCTTCTTTAAAACGTAATAGTTGATGTGTTGTTGAAATAATGAACTGTGCAACACCTCTTTTATTTGTTGCATCACTATGTAATGCCTCTATTTCTACATGGGGAAATACTCGTGTAAATCTTGGAATTAATTCTTTTACAACATCCATCCTTGGTGAAGCTAAACAAACCCTTTTTCCTTGGGCAAAAGCTCGTTCGAGACCTAAAAATAACATCTCTGTTTTTCCAGCACCCGTTACAGCCCAGATCAACCGTTGCTCATTGTTTTCTACGGCACTCACGATTTCCTTTGCAGCATATTGTTGGGCATGCGATAAAGTTCCATCCCATTTTAGTGATTCTTTCATTTTGGGCCATTCATAAGGACTTTTTATCCATTCATATAAAAAATCACATTGTAACATACGCCCCATCATAATACAATTTCTACAATAAACATGGGTTTTATGACAACGTTGGCAAGGAATCACACCAAATAAATGGTTCTTTCTATTATGGCAACGATGACACATATATGTTCCTTTATTTTTTGTAATTGCTGGATGTGTTTTAAAATATCCATTATTCCATAAAATTTGAAATGATTGTTCTTCTAATGAGAGTTCTTCTTTGCGGAGTAATTTACCTGTAAAAAATTGTTGTAATGTAGGATTTAATAGTTTTTCTATTTTGGGGAATTGAGTAAATTGGGAGAGTGTTTCTACTCTCCCTAACTTACCATATGGAGATGTTTTCATTACATGTTTCATCAACATCCCTCACTTTATTTTGTTTGCCACGATACACCGATAGACCCTTCACCTAAATGAGTTCCAATTACAGGACCAAAATAACTATTCAATGTTTCTATATGAGGATATTTTTTCGCAAATTTATCGTGAATTTTCATTACTTGCTGTTCATTATTTGCATGAATAAATACCACTCGTTTCACTTCTTTTTCTTCAATATCCTCTTCTAACATGGACATAATTCGAGCAACTGCTTTTTTTCTCGTACGAATTTTTTCGAATGGGATAATTAAGCCATCTACAATATGTAAAATCGGTTTAATATTTAATAAGCTTCCTAATATGGCTTGAGCACTATTTAAACGTCCACCTCGTTGTAAGTGGCTTAAATCGTCTACCATGAAGTATGCACGAGTTTTTTCTTTCATTTCGTTTAATCTTTGAATCACATCATCTATATGTGCACCTTTTTGCGCTAATTCAGCAGCTTCTAGTACAAAAAATCCTTGCGGCATTGTACTCAATTCAGAATCAAAGGGATAAACTTCAATATCATTCACCATAGAACTCGCTGTTTTTGCAGCATCAAATGTTCCACTAAACTTACTCGACAAATGAATGGAAATTACGGCATCATATTGTTCAGCTAAATGTTCGAATAAATCTACAAATCCACCAATTGGTGGTTGTGATGTTGTCGGTAGTTTTTTTTCCTTTTTTACCTTTTCATAAAATTTTTCTGTCGTAATGTCGATCCCTTCACGATAAGATTCCTCTCCAAATATTACACTTAATGGAATGGTATAAATATTATATTTCTCCAACAAATCTTCTGGAATATAAGCTGTACTATCTGTAACAACTGCTAACTTCATTCTAGTCTCTCCTTACTATGTCCGTTAAAACACTTCTACCCAACCGTTTTTAATTGCAGTTACAACAGCTTGTGTACGGTCATTTACATCCATTTTTTGCAAAATGTTACTAACATGGTTTTTCACTGTTTTTTCACTAATAACTAATGATTCGGCAATTTTTCGGTTGCTTTGTCCATCTGATAATAATTGTAGTACTTGACATTCTCTACGTGTTAATAAATGTAGTGGTTTTTTATATTCAATCGCATGAACATTATTACTGTTCAATTCTTTATCCTCAATTAACTTGCGATAATCTTCCACCAAATTATGTGTTACTTTTGGATGTAAATATGATCCACCTTCATTTACTACTTTGATTGCTTCCATTAAAGAATCTGTATCAATTTCTTTTAATAAATACCCTTGTGCACCAGACTGTAATGCATGTGTAACATACGTTTCATCTTCATGTATAGATAAAATGATAATTTTTGTATTTGGATATGTTTCAATTAATTCTTTCGTCGCTTCAATCCCATTCATTTCAGGCATATTAATATCCATTAATACGACATCTGGGTTATATTGCTCGATAATTGTTTTTGCTTCGCGACCATCATCTGCTTCCGCGATTACTTCAAATGATGGTTCATAACTTAAAATACGCTTAACTCCTTCGCGAAATAATTTGTGATCATCTATTAATGCAATTGTAATTACTTCATTTTCAACCATTTTAACGGTCCCTCCTCGATTTATTAATCAAAATTTCATTCTACAATATATGGTAGTATTATTTTGATTGTTGTTCCTTTTCCTAGTGTAGAATTAATATGAAAATGTCCATTTAACATTTCCACTCTTTCCTTCATCCCCATTAAACCGAATGAATTACGTTTCACTTCATCTGTTCGAAAGCCCTTACCATTGTCTAGAACAACAATCATTATTTCATCTTGCTCTATTTGTAAAGTAACATAAATTTTTGTCGCTTCAGCATGTTTTAATGCATTTTGTAACGATTCCTGAATTAATCGAAATACAGCTACTTCATAATTTGATTCTAATCTTTTTTCCTCACCAATTAATTGTAATTCTATATGTGTATGATATGTTTCAGCCATTGTCGAAACATGTTTTTTCACTGTCGGAATAATTCCCAAATCATCTAAAGCCATTGGGCGTAAATCATAAATAATTCTTCTAACTTCCCTTAATACAGATCGAATATTTCCACGAACATTTTTCAATTCAGATACAGCCTCTGTAATATTTCCGCCTTTTACAGATAAATCGATGATTTCTGATCGTAACAAAATATTTGCTAACATCTGTGCTGGACCATCATGCATCTCTCTCGATAACCGTTTTCTTTCTAATTCTTGTGCTTCAATAATTTTCAAACCAATTTGTTGTTTCTCTTTTGCAGTTTTTAACACTTCGTTTAATTCATTAAAATCATCCTGTAAATAACTAAGCACAACAGATACTTTTCGTCCTAAGTCATTCGCTTGATGCACTGTTTTATTTAAACGAATAATTCGTCTTTCTATTTCATCACGCTGCTGTCGAAGTAATTTCTCTTCTTTATGATTAATGGCTAGACGTGTTTGCATTTCATGTGTATGTTCATAGGTTTCACGAATATCATCTTCTGAATACGTATCAAATTCTCTACTTACTAATAGTAGTTTTTGTCTTGATGCTTGTACTTCACGTGTTAATATATTTTCTGCCTTTATATAATCTAAAATTTTCTTTTTAATCGTCGCAAGTTTGCTTTCTAAGGCTTCTAATTCACTAATCGCTTCCTCGCTAATATCGAAAATATCATCTTTAGTTTTTTCAACAACATTTTTCATTTCTTCCACAATCATGTCGAGCGATCTTTCTTTTGCTCGTTTGTCTAACACCATTTTATTCACCGACCTATGTTATAATCATATTAATATGCATATCGGAGGAATTATATATGTTATCTAAATACTATACTATAAAGTGTGATGGATTTCACGAAATCACCATACAAAAGTCAAGATTCATCGGCTATGTTACTCGTGTCCATGACGAAGAGGAAGCACAACAATTTATCCAACGTATAAAGAAGAAACATCATGATGCAACACATAATTGTTCTGCTTACATCATCGGTGACAATGATGAAATTCAAAAAGCAAATGATGATGGTGAACCAAGTGGAACAGCAGGTATCCCTATGCTCGAGGTCCTGAAAAAGCTTCAACTGAAAAATACTGCCGTCGTAGTTACAAGGTATTTTGGTGGTATCAAACTTGGTGCTGGCGGACTTATTCGTGCATATAGCTCCACAACATCTGAAACAATTAAAAACGTTGGTATTGTTGAAAGACAATTAATGCAAGGCATGTTAGTAAGTTTTGCTTATCCTCTTTTAGGTAAAATTGAAAATGAGCTAAGAAATAGTGAGTATATTATTGACCATATAGAATATATCGAACATATCAATATGAATGTTTTCGTACATATAAATCAAATTCAACAATTTAAAGATTTTATAGTGAACTTATCCAATAATCAAGTCGATATCAAAGATATAGAACAAAAATATATTGAAGTTGATGTATAAAGACCCTCGTTACTCTTCGTATATTAAGAGTGTACGAGGGTTCCTTCTAATTCTGCTACAATTTTTTGTACAAGTTCCTCTACCGTTTTTGTGTCATTTTTTTCCGCATCTTGAATTAACGTTTTCAAAAATGATTTTAAGTACTCTTGATCAACCACATAACCCATCCTTTTTAAAGAATTAATACTTATTATGTAAATAATTTGAACTACATTTATATTATACGACAACTTTTGACGTTTTCACAACTGATTTTAAAATTTGTAATCAAATTAACATATTCGGTATTTTTACATATAGTAATTGTTTCTATTTCCATTTAATTGTATAATAAAGGATGTAATATATTTTAAACACTTACGTAACAAATAAGTAATAAGAAGTATATAAATGTGAAATCA
>NZ_JBBKBG010000046.1:0-14198 GCF_037892545.1 Pseudogracilibacillus sp. ICA-222130 | reverse complement strand
TAGTTTACATGATTTTTGTTATATTACAAGAAAAAACAAAAAACTATCTTAAGCAACCGCCTAAGATAGTTTTTTTATCCAGTTTATTAAAACTGCTCCGCTTCTGTTGATCCAGCTAAAGCAACTGTTGATGATTCGCCACTCGCAATTACTTGTGCTACTTCATCAAAGTAACCTGTTCCAACTTCACGTTGGTGACGTGTTGCAGTGTATCCTTTTTCTTCTGCAGCAAACTCTGGTCCTTGTACTAGACGAGAGTATGCTCCCATACCTTTATCTTTGTACTGTTCCGCTAATTCGAACATGCTGTAGTTTAACGTGTGGAATCCAGCTAATGTTACGAACTGGTATTTATATCCCATTTTCGCAATTTCTTTCTGGAAGTTATCCATTTCTTCTTGAGACATATGGATTGACCAGTTAAACGATGGAGAACAGTTATAAGCAAGTAATTGATCTGGGTATTCTGCATGAATTGCTTCTGCAAAACGACGTGCTTCTTCTAAATCTGGTTCAGCTGTTTCACACCAGATTAAGTCAGCATATGGTGCGTACGCAAGTCCACGAGCAATCGCTTGATCTAAGCCAGCTTTCGTACGGTAAAACCCTTCTACTGTTCTTTCACCAGTTAAGAATTGGTGATCATACTTGTCTACATCACTTGTAATTAAGTCTGCAGCGTTCGCATCTGTACGAGCCATGATCACAGTTGGTGTTCCCATTACGTCAGCAGCAAAACGTGCTGAGATTAAGTTTTTGATTGCTGTTTGAGTAGGAATTAGCACTTTTCCACCTAAGTGTCCACATTTTTTCTCTGAAGCTAATTGGTCTTCAAAGTGTACACCAGAAGCTCCAGCTTCAATCATTGATTTCATTAATTCGAAAACGTTTAAATGTCCACCAAATCCAGCTTCCGCATCTGCAACGATTGGAGCAAAGTAATCCTTCGTTACATTTCCTTCAGAATACTCTACTTGGTCTGCACGTTGTAATGCGTTATTAATACGACGTACAACTTGTGGTACACTGTTTACTGGATATAAACTTTGGTCTGGATACATTTCTCCAGCTTGGTTTGCGTCTGCCGCTACTTGCCAACCACTTAAGTAAATAGCTTTTAATCCAGCCTTAACTTGTTGTACTGCTTGGTTACCAGTTAAAGCTCCTAAAGAATTTACATAGTCTTCTGTATTAATAAGGTCCCATAATTTTTTAGAACCACGCTCAGCTAATGTATGCTGGATATCTAATGATCCTCTTAATCGAATAACATCCTCTGCACTATATGGACGCTTAATTCCTTTCCAACGTGGATTCGTATCCCAATCTTTTTGTAATTGCTCTGCTCTCTCTTTGTACATGTTCTTTTTCCTCCTTGAAATTTACCTTCTATAATCTTTTTTGTTATATGAAAAGTTTCATAGATTTTCTATAAAACTATGTTACTAACGACTTTGTTATAATACACTACAAACGTTTACTCTGATACTTTCGATAGGCAATAATCACACTCTAGCGTAAGACTAGCTTCTACAACTCTTGTTCCACACTCTGGGCAAGCGATTTTTTCAATATTATTCATTGTTATTGCACCTCCATTTGTATAACAGATTGGCTTTGTTTGTATCTGTTATAATACAGTATAGTACATATTGAAATAAATGCAAGGGTTTTTATAAAATTTTTTGAATATTTTTTATTAACAGTTTAAATGACACGCCATAAACGCTGATAAATAGGGGTTTATACAAAGAAATATTTATATATTTTTTTTGCTTTTTTATATAATCTGTTGTTGTACAGGGTCTATTTAATGACAATTTATCCTATATTATCCCTTCTTTTTATCTTTTTTGTTCACAGTTTGTTCATGTTGACATAGAACAGACTGTTATATAAACCATTTTGTGCATGGAACAATTACATCTAACAAAAAAGAGGAATCTGGACTTAACCAGATCCCTCTTTTCTTCTTAAGCGTGCGTGACGCCAATTTTCTCTTTAAATTCGATACGACGACGCTGTAAAATCGGCTCCGTATATCCATTCGGTTGTTTTGTTCCTTCAAAACATAAATCACATGCTGCTTGGAATGCAATGGATTCATCAAAATTTGGTGCCATATTACGGTATAATTCATCACCAGCATTTTGCTCATCAACTACAGCTGCCATTCTTTGTAACGTTTCTAATACTTGTTCTTTCGTTGTGATTCCATGGTGCAACCAGTTTGCAACCATTTGACTGGATATACGTAATGTTGCACGGTCTTCCATTAATCCAACATCATTAATATCAGGTACTTTTGAGCAGCCAACCCCTTGTTCTACCCAACGAACAACATACCCTAACATCGTTTGAATATTATTGTCTAATTCAGACTGAATTTCTTCTGGTGTCCATGTCGGATTTGCTTCCACTGGAATTTGTAAAATATCATCGTTATAATTTCCAGAAGTTCCAGCACTTAATAAATTATCTTGAACTTCTTTTACACTTACTTCATGATAATGAAGTGCATGCAATGTTGCTGCTGTTGGAGAAGGAACCCAAGCAGTATTCGCTCCTGCTTTTACGTGTCCAATCTTCTGTTCTAACATATCATTCATCATGTCAGGCATTGCCCACATACCTTTACCAATTTGTGCATTATTTTGGAACCCTGCAGCTAAACCTACTTGTACGTTATTCTTCTCATACGAACTTAACCAAGTAGCATTTTTCATATCTTGTTTACGTAACATCGGACCGATTTCCATAGATGTATGAATTTCATCCCCCGTACGATCTAAAAATCCTGTATTGATAAAGATAGCACGTTCTTTTACTGCATGGATACAGTTCTTTAAGTTTAAGCTCGTGCGACGCTCTTCATCCATTACTCCAACTTTTAATGTATTACGCTCTACTTGAATTGCATCTTCAATACGTGCAAATAAATCATTAGTAAATGCAACTTCTTCAGAACCATGCATTTTTGGTTTTACAATATATACGGAACCTTTTTTCGAGTTTGTATATTTTGCATTCCCAATTAATTCGTGTTTTGCGATTAAACTCGTAATAATTCCATCTAAAATTCCTTCATAACAAACTGTACCATCTTCGTTTAGTACAGCGTTGTTCTCCATTAAATGGCCTACATTACGAACGAGCATTAAAACACGTCCTGGTAGTACAACTTCATCGCCATTAGCTCCTGTATACACGCGATCTTCATTAAATGTACGTGTAACCGTTTTATTTCCACGTTGGAATGTAGCAGTTAAATCTCCACGAATTAACCCTAACCAATTACGGTATACATCGATTTTATCCTCTGCATCAACAGCTGTTACGGAGTCCTCACAGTCCATAATGCTCGTTAATGCTGATTCTAATACAACATCTTTTACATTTGCTTTATCTGTTTTCCCAACTGGGTGTGTACCATCGATTTGAATATCGATATGTAATCCATTATTTTGTAGTAAAATGGACGACGGCTCCGAGGCATCGCCTTGATACCCAATGAATTGCGTTTGATCCTGTAATGTCGTTGTGTCACCGTTTTCTAATGTTACTTGTAATGCCCCATTTTTTACTTCATATTTCGTCGCAGCTTTATGGCAACCTGATGCAAGCGGTGTATTTTCATTTAAAAATTCTCTACTTCTTTCAATAACTTTATCTCCACGAACTGGATTATATCCAGCTGTTTTCTCTGCACCATTTTCCTCACTAATAATATCTGTTCCATATAATGCATCGTATAAAGAACCCCAACGAGCATTTGCTGCGTTAATCGCATAACGTGCATTGTTAATCGGAACTACTAATTGCGGTCCAGCCATTGTTGCAATTTCATCATCGACATTTTCTACGTTAATAGTAAAATCGTCAACTTCTTTTTCTAAGTATCCAATTTCTTCTAAGAATGTTTTATATGCACTTGCATCAAATTCCTTGTTTTCTTTATGCCAAGCATCAATTTGATCTTGTAATTGTTGACGATGTTCTAATAGTTCTCTGTTTCTCGGAGTGAAATCGACGAAAATTTGCTCGAAATCTTGCCAAAACTGTTCTACATCAAGACCTGTACCTGGTAATGCTTCTCTGTTTACAAAATTATACAAATCCTCTGCTACTTTAATCTTTCCTACTGCTACATAATCAATCATTTCTCTTTCCTCCTGTCATAGTATAGAACTAATTATTTGAATCTATTATATAACAGGTTCGTTCAGAAATACAATAGGAAAAAGCATTTTTATCCATTATTTTAAAATAACACATGAAAAACGTGGACAAATCAACCTTTAATATCGATGTATATTTTTTCTTTATTTTTTTATCTGTTTCATAACTGTTTTATTTCACCCGGAAATTGCTCATTCTTTTCGGTTTATTTTTTTTATAAAATCTGGTATTACGGAAAATAATACAATGCCTATAATAATAGATATAAAAACCTCAAATAATTTCTTTAAATTCAATAAACTACCGTTCATTATATTTTTGTAAATTATCTCAAATGGATACTTTTATACCTTTAGGTGCAAATATCATTTTCCATTGCTAAATGTTGATTTTCTTTGCGAAGCTTAATTAGTTCATCTTGTTCTGGTCATTATTCATCGAGTTGCATAAAATATATATGTAATAGCGTATTGGAAAATATTATCTCTATCATTACTTCTCCATTCATAAACGATTTCCCTTTTAATTTTTCTATTTATATAAACTTAAATAAAAATAAAAAACACCAAATTCCTTCTGATAAAAGGATTTTGATGTCTCCTATAACTCCATTATATTACAGTATGGAGGCGGCGAGAGTCGAACTCGCGTCCAAAAGTAATGACACTTAAGCGTCTACACGTGTAGTTAGTATATTTTAGATTCGCTCGTTATTATGCCTACTAACAGGCGTCCTAACAGCTAGTCTGATTGGTTTCAACGCTCTACCCGCAGACGGAGAGTGAACGTTTATCCCGCTGAATGTGAGACTCCGGATCGTTACACGGGAGATAACGTCTAGAGTCCTTTAGGTGCAATTAAGCAGCTAAAGCGAAATTTTCTTCTTTGCCAGTTAAAGGCTTGTAACGTTGACGAGTCGTAACCTCGACGCGCAGCTTAAGCTCAACCTACCCCTGTCGAATCCAAAACGCCCCCCCAATAAAAGGGTATCGCTTCGGTAAGTGTTGAAGCTCACTACACTTAATGTGTAATACTTATTATAGCATAGTACGCTAAATTTGCAATGAACTGAGACAAACCAATTACTGGTATCGTTCTTTTATTGCTCTGTCAATATCACGCTTCATCTGTTTCTGTTTCATATCTTCTCGTTTGTCATATTGTTTCTTTCCACGTCCAAGTCCAATTAACAGTTTTGCAAAACCATTTTTTATATACAATTTTAACGGCACAATTGCATATCCTTTTTGCTGGACGAGACCGTATAATTTATCGATTTCACTACGATGTAATAATAATTTACGTGATCTTGTCGGATCATGGTTAAATCGATTTCCTTGCTCATATGTTGCCACATTCATATTAATAATAAATGCTTCCCCATTCATAATACGAATATGCGCATCATTTAAGCTCACACGCCCTGCACGAATCGATTTAATTTCTGTTCCTTGTAAAACAATTCCCGCTTCATATGTTTCTTCGATAAAATAATCATGGCCAGCTTTTCTATTTTGTGCAAGTGGTTTTTCATGCTGTTTTGCCATTTTATTTCCCCCTATCAACTTTTACACTAATAAAAAGTCTACTGCATGTTCATCCATATTTACATCAGACACTTTTATTTCTACTTCTTGACCAATTTTATACACTTTTTTCGTCATTTCTCCGATCAATGCATGGTGTCGATCTGAATAATGATAGTAGTCATCCGTCATATAACTAACATGGACAAGTCCTTCTACCGTATTTTCTAACTCTACAAATAATCCAAAACTTGTGACCGAACTAATAATACCTGTAAATTGTTCGCCAATTTTGTCTAACATATATTCTGCTTTCTTTAAATTATCCACATCACGTTCTGTTTCCACTGCCACACGTTCCATTGCTGAAGTATGTTTTGCAATATCTGGTAAGCTTTCTTTCCATTTCTTAATGGTGTCATGGTCCATTTTTCCTTGGATAAGATAGGTACGGATTAATCGATGAACAATTAAATCTGGGTACCGTCTAATCGGTGATGTAAAATGTGTATAAAAGTCCGTCGATAAACCAAAATGACCGATACTGTGTGGATCATACTTTGCTTGTTTCATCGATCGTAACATTAATTTTGAAATAACTAGTTCCTCTGGTTCACCTTCCACACGGTCTAACACTTTTTGTAATTCTAGTGGGTGAATGTCATTTGCGGTTCCTTTTACAACATAACCTAAACCACCTAAAAACTCGAAGAAATGCTCTAATTTCCCTTCATCAGGTTGCTCGTGAATTCGATGGATAAATGGTACATCTAACCAATGGAAATGTTCTGCAACCGTTTCGTTTGCACATAACATAAATTCCTCAATTAAACGTTCTCCAACAGATCGTTCTCGAATAACGACATCTACTGCTGTCCCTTCTTCATCAACGAGTACTTTCGCTTCTTTAAAATCAAAATCGATAGCCCCACGCTTTTTGCGTTTATAAAATAAAATTTCTGCCAATGTTTGCATCGTTTCAAAATGTGGCACGAGCGGAGCAAACTCTTCGATAATGGTTTCATCTTCATCGACTAAAATTTTATTCACATTTTCATACGTCATTCGTTCCGTCGTGTTAATGACCGCTTCAAAAATTTCATGCGTAACAACTGTACCTTTGCCGTCAATTTCCATTTCGCACGCTAAAACGAGACGATCTTGTCCTCTATTTAAGGAACAAATTCCGTTCGACAACCGATGTGGAATCATCGGAATCACTCGGTCTACTAAATAAACACTCGTTCCTCGTTCACTTGCTTCTTTATCCAGTGCAGTATGTTCTTCCACATAATAGGATACATCCGCAATATAAACACCAAGTTTAAAATTACCGTTATCTAGCTGTTCGACACTAATTGCATCATCTAGATCTTTCGCATCTGCCCCGTCTATCGTCACAATTTCTTTATGTCGTAAGTCACGACGTCCTTCTAAATCACTTTCTAATACTTTATCTGGAATCGCGGCAACTTGGTCCAACACTTTATCAGGGAAATCAATTTTCAAACCATGTTTATGGATAATCGATAAAATATCAATTCCTGGATCATTTTTATGACCGAGTATTTCTACGACTTCCCCTTCCGCACTTTTTCTCCCTTCAGGATATTTCGTAATTTCAACAATTACTTTATGTCCTGTCACTGCACCTAATGTATCATTTTTTGAAATGAAAATGTCGTTTAAAATTCGTGTATCATCTGGAATAACAAAACCAAAGGAATGACTTTCTTCAAATGTCCCGACAATTTTTGTCGCCGCTCGTTCTAATATACGAATGACGACTCCTTCTGCGCGAGAGTCTTTATTGCTTTTTTTCTCGATACGTACAATGACCTTATCTTGATGCATAGCAGAATTTAAATCAGATGCATGAATATAAACATCTTTTTCCTTTTCATCATCAGGAATTAAAAATGCGAATCCTTTTCGATTCATTTCAATTTTTCCGGCAATTAAATTCATCTTCGCCGGTAAACCGAACCGATTTTTTCGTGTACGAATAAGCGAACCTTCTAGTTCTAATTCGTTTAATGTTTTCACTAATGTTTTAAAATCTTCTACATCTTGCATGCCGAAAATTTCTTCTAATTCTTGGACTGATAATGGTTTTGTTCCACTTTCCTTAAAATATTGCAAAATTTCTTCTTTTAGTTGTGCGTCCATTTCTTCACCTCATTTAAATTGGAAACAATCCTACTTCTATTGTTCCCAATTTAAGCTTTGTAAAAACGTGTAAATATCTTCATGTAATTGCTCTTTCTCTTTGTCCGTTGTAATGACATGTCCCGATTTTTCGTACCATTTTATCTGTTTTTGATCGGTTTCCACTGTATCATAAATATAATTCGCGCTTTCCGGGTTAATCATTTCGTCCTTTCTCGCTTGAACGACCATTGTCGGCGTATAAATTAAGTCAACGATGCCATTTACTTCTTTTACAAAATCTTTAATACGCGTAAACATCGGTCTTGACTGGTCCATCATTTCTTTCACTTCTGTCGCAATCGTATCGCGATCCTTTCTTTCAAATTGCTTATATTGTTTCGCAAACATTCGAAAACCATCTGTTAATTGATGTTCATTATCAAAAAACATTGGAGAGCACATCGTAATAAGCCCTGTCACCTTGTATTCTGTCGCTAATTTAATTCCAAGTACTCCACCCATCGATAATCCAGCCACAGCGATTTCTTCATAACCTAAATGTTGTAAATGTTCATATGCGTTCTGAACATCTTCCCACCATTGTGCTGGAGTTGCTTCTAATAAATTTTCCGGTTCCATACCATGTCCACGTAAAATGGGTGCATAACATGTGTATCCTTGCTTTTGTAAATAACGTCCTAACATGCGAACATCGGCTGAATTTCCAGTAAATCCATGTAATAATAATACTGCTCTATTTCCTGCTTCGAATGTAAATGGTGCTGGTGCTTTAATTTTCACGTTAAATGAATCTCCTTTCAACATTGCCAATAAAGATAAAAACCCTTATCACATCGATGTAATAAGGGCGTTTTTTATATAACATATGCGCTAATAAATGCTAAAACGAAAAACAATACCGCTGTAATGACTGTTCCTCTATGTAATACTAAATCAATTCCACGTGCTTTTTGTTTTCCGAATAATTGCTCTGCTCCACCTGAAATCGCGCCTGATAATCCTGCACTCGTTCCAGATTGTAACACGATAAAAACAATCATAATAATTGCATCGATTAGTAAAAGTATATTGATTACTGTTGCCAACTTGAACATCCTCTCTTTTGCGTTCAAATATATCTAAGTTAACTTTAGCATAGAGTCAGACTGTTTAGCAAGTTTTATTTCATCCCAATCGGTTTAATGATCATTTTTTATAATCGATTCGGCTACTGTTTTTCCTGTAAATAAACAACCTCCTAAAAACGTTCCCTCTAAAGAGCGATAACCATGTAATCCACCACCACCAAAACCTGCTACTTCTCCTGCTGCATAGACATTGTCAAAAGGAATTCCATTTTTTTGAAGCACTTTTCCTTCCATATTTGTTTGCAAACCACCTAATGTTTTCCGACTTAAAATATTTAATTTTACTGCGATAAGCGGGCCGTAAGTTGGATCAAGTAAGCGATGCGGTTTTGCCGTTCGGATTAACTTATCCCCAATATAATTTCGTGCACCATGCATTGCAACAACTTGTAAGTCTTTCGTAAAGTTGTTCATTAATGCTCGGTCTCTTGCTTCTACTTGTTTACGTACCTTTTCTATGGATAGTTTTTTATGTCCAATTAATTTATTCATTCCAACAACTAAATTTTCTATGGAATCTGCAACGATAAAGTCTTCCCCATAATCTATAAAATGTTGAACCGGTGTTGGTGGACCAGGCAATATTCGTTGTAACACTTTCGCAATGCTCTTTCCAGTTAGATCAGGATTTTGTTCACTACCAGATAAAGCAAATTCCTTTTCAATAATATCTTTCGTTAAAATAAACCAAGAATAATCATATCCTGTATCCATAATAGCTTTTAATGTTCCAAGTGTATCAAATCCTGGAAAATTCGGTGCTTCCAAACGATTTCCTTCTGCATCCAACCATAAAGAAGATGGACCTGGAAGGATTCGGATGCCATGCTTTTCCCAAATTGGCGCCCAATTTCTAATCCCTTCCGTGTAATGCCACATTCGATCACGGTTTACAATTTTCCCACCGGCTCGTTCCGTAATAGAAAGCATTCGGCCATCGACATGTTTTGGTACACCTGCAATCATATTTTTGGGGGCTTTACCTAATGATTTCGGCCAATTTTTTCGAATCGCTTCGAAATTCGCTCCGATGCCACCACTAGCAATGACAATAGATGCCGCTTCATATGAAAATTCACCAATCGTTTTCCGTGTCGTCTCCTTCCCTCTTTCAGCATGATCATTTTCTAAGATTGATCCTTGTACGGTTGTAATTTGATGTTCCCTTTCCATAAGATAATCCTCTTGATGTCGAGGTTTATAGGTAACGAGGTTTGCATCAATCTGTTTATGTAAAAGGGATAGGAAAGGTTGGACAAGTCCTGGACCTGTTCCCCAAGTAATATGAAATCTTGGCACAGAATTTCCGTGTCCTTCAGCTAAATATCCTCCACGCTCCGCCCAACCAACGACAGGAAAAAAACGAACCCCTTTTTCATGAAGCCATGATCTTTTTTCTTCTTTTGCAAAATGCACGTAGCGTTTCGCCCATTCAAAACCAAATTTGTCCTCTGTTTCTAAGCGATCATAACTCGCCGTGCCGAGCCAATCCTGCCATGCTAGTTCATGGGAATCTTTTATCCCCATACGACGTTGTTCAGGAGAATCGACTAAAAAAAGTCCACCGAAAGACCACCATGCCTGACCTCCTAATGATTGGGGACCTTCTTGATCTAGTAATAATACTTTCTTTCCTTTTGTTGCAAGTTCTGTCGTTGTAACGAGTCCTGCTAGGCCTGCACCAATAACAATGACATCATATTGCATCATTTCCGCCTCCTTTTCCTTCATTATAGCTCATATGGAGTCTGAAATGTCAGAAAAGTGTGATTATTTTTTATGTATTCGTGGATTTAATTTTATATTCTTCCTACTGTATCTACAAAATATCTTCTGCATCAAAACTTCTTGTTTTCATTTTTTGGGATGGGTCGCATTCTTGCAACTTCACACGGTATTCTTGCAACTTCACATCGTATTCTTGCAACTTTGGCCCGTATTCTTGCAACTTCACTTGATATTCTTGCAACTTCACTTGATATTCTTGCAACTTCACTCGATATTCTTGCAACTTCACCCGATATTCTTGCAACTTCACTCGATAATCTTGCAACTTTACACTATATTCTTGGAACTTCTGATGTTAGACTCAAAAGTAGACACATCCTAGAGAGAAAATTGTATAATAATATTTAAAGTTAGGAGCGTGTTTATAATGAGAAGTTATGATGTTGAATTTAAAGAATTTGCGATTAAGTTGGTTTTGGACGAAGGTAAGCCAAGAGCTGAAGTCGCCAGAGAATTAGATATGCCTATTAGTACGTTGTCAAAATGGGTTAAAAACTATAAAAAGGAACAAGAATTAAAAGCAGAAAAGTTGGAATACGTTACGCCAAGTGAACACCGAAAACGTGAAAAAGAACTCCTAGATAGGATTAAAGATCTTGAGGAGGAAAATGCCATTATAAAAAAGGCAGCGCGCATCTTCGCTAGGAAAGACCAGAGTTAAATATAAGTTACTCACAGACTGTGGGAAATAAGCAAGATGAAGCAACTTTATTTGGAGTGGCGGGTGTGTTAGCTTGGTCGGCATACCAAGTTTTTTAAAAATTTGGCGCCTTGGCGAAGAAGCACACCCGCAGAGGCTCCATGTCAAGTTGCGAGAATTTGGAAAATAACGCTCAAATCAACCACCTACAGGTAACAGAGAAAATGAAGAAAAAATAGGCTCTAAAGAAACACTTATAAAACAGGGATACATGAAAATTTGTTTCCCTTAATTGTGTCTACTTTCTTGACAGAAGACCACTTCACAGCATATTCTTGCAACTTCACACTATATTCTTGCAACTTCGCACAGCATTCTTGCAACTTCACATCATATTCTTGCAACTTTGGCCCGTATTCTTGCAACTTCACATCATATTCTTGCAACTTTGGCCCGTATTCTTGCAACTTCGACCGGTATTCTTGCAACTTCACATCGTATTCTTGCAACTTCCTAGTTTTCATATTTGTACTTTAAATTGACATAACGATCAAAAATCATTAGGCTACTTAAAATCCCCAGCAGATCCAGGGGGGTTCGAATGCATAAGAAAAGGTGGTGAAGCTCACCACCTTCTTCATTTTTGTTCCATATTACACGATTACTTCATCACGTTCGACAAACGTCATCGCGTTTCGAACAATCGTATATGCTTTCGTTAAATTTTCTTTATACATAGCTTGTAAATGTTCCTCAGCCTGTTCAATTTCATTCCATAATTGTTCATACGTATCTTGTAAAGATGTTGTTTCATTTGTAACTAAACGATTCATCACATTTGTTTGTAATGCTTCTACATAATAATTTACAGTTCCTTTCATTCTCTTTCCCTCCTTCACGTAAAAAAACAACCTTGCGAAGATGCAGGTTGTTATAAAAGCAATCCAAAAGAAGCATAGGAATTCTCCTATGTTTGAACCGTTCCACACACCTCCTATCCTCCGTAGGAAATTTGTTGAGCATTATTAGGCAGGTCTCCTGGCTTCACTTCATCGCTTCTCACCCCTTCCCACTTTTTATTTTTATAAAAAGCAGTGGTATTCGTGAGTTGCTCCGTATCACAGTTGCGGGACAGCGTCGGAATTACACCGATCTTCCCTTTTAAGCAATAAAGGATATCATGCCTTCCATTATTGCACCTAAAGCTCCTATATTTAACTACATCTATAGTATATCATAATTGCATAATATTCGTTTCTCTTATCGTCATATGTTTTAAATATGAGGTGAACATACAAAAAAAAAACTTGAGACATAATGAACGTACGTCTCAAGTTCTTCCTATAATTAATTTAAAATTTTCACACGAACTGTTCTTCTTCCCCAACTATATGCAGACTTTTCTGACGGGTAAAGAACGTCGATTTTTTTCCCTTTGATTGCGCCACCTGTATCAGCAGCAATCGCAGTTCCGTAACCTTCTACCCAAACTTTTGAACCTAATGGAATAACGCTTGGATCAACCGCAATCACTTTCGGTGTAGGTTTTTGTTTTAAATTCTTTCCGGTAGCTGAAACACCAGAACATCCTGAACAGTCAGGTCCATAAGCAGTCGCTTCTACTGTAAATGACTTTCCAGTAGATGGTTCTGACTCTTTCTTCTCTTGACTATTAGATGATTTTTTCGGTGTGTCATTTGTAGATGACTTTTTCGGTGTTTCGCTTGTAGATGATTTTTTCGGCGTTTCACTTGTAGCAGCTTGTTTTGGTGTATCTGTTGAAGCTGGTGCTTCTTCCTTCTCTTGTTCGGAAGCTTTAGCAACCTTTGTTTCTTCTGCTTCTTTCTCTTTAGCTGCTTTCGCTTTTTCCGCCTCAATTTCATCACGATACTGCTGTTCAATACTTGCTAATTTACTATCTTCACTACCTAATTTTTCTTTTTCCTTCTCTAATGTAGCCTCTTTATCTTTTAGTGACTTTTCAGAGCTTTTTAATTCGTCCTTCTGTGCAACGACATCTACTTTTTGCTCTTCTAATTCGTCAAGTAATGCTTCTTGCTTATCTATTTTGTCTGTAATTTCCTCTTGAATCTCTTCCACTTCTTGACGGTCTGCTTCATGTTCTTCAATTAGTTGCTTATCGGCATTTGTAATCGTTGATACAGAATTGACACGACTAATAAATTCGTTGAAGTCTTTTGCATTAAATAAAACTTCTAAATAGCTAATGTCGCCACCATTTTCTTGGTATGCAATAATACGGTCTTTTAAAATTTCTTGGCGTTTGTCGATTCGTTTATTAATTTTTTCAACTTTTTCAGCTAGTTGAACAAACTCCTCTTCATACTCCATGATTTTGTCGTTTTTCTCAGCTATTTCTGCTTCATTTGCAGCTATTTTTTGTTCAATATCTGCTACTTCTTTATGTAATGCCGCTATGTCATCTAATACTTTTACAAGTTCAGATTCCTTTTTAGACAATTCTTCTTTTACCTCTTTACGTTCGTTTTGAACGTCGTTTAATTCTTTTTTACTTGCATTCGCTTCTAATGGTATCGTGAACAGTCCACTCACTAGTAATACTACTGCGAGCAAGTAAATAGTTAGTTTCTTCAAGAAATTCCGCTCCTTTGCTATGCTTAGATATTATCGCTTTCTTCTTGATTTACTTAACCGATTATAACATAGAGAGATAACAGAAAGATTGTCACAATGTTACAATTGTATTTCAAACGCCTATACACAGTAAAAAAGACACAGTCATTC
>NZ_JBBKBG010000045.1:0-14750 GCF_037892545.1 Pseudogracilibacillus sp. ICA-222130 | reverse complement strand
GACAAAAAGATTCCAGCAAAATTGCTGAAATCTTTTTAATAGACAATAAATGTGTTCCTTCACAATTATTTATTTTTCATTAAAGACTCATTCATAGAAGCTTCCACTCGTTTATAATATATGCGATAGCTATACCAAAAGACGAGATACACTACGGTGAACATGATAATAGAAATGAATATTGGGACAATACGAATTGGAACCCAACCGACTGAAAAAGCGATTATAAAATAAACGATAACCGACAGGCTATAATGGATGATGGTCTTTTTTAGTGGGCTCCATTTTTCTACATCAAATATAAAAGATGCAAAAGCAAAATATAAACTTAAAACGAATCCCATGCTTGTATATAACCATATCGTTTGGATGGAAGGGTTAATATTCGCAACCATTAATACCGTTAAAGCGATAAAGGTTACAACCCCTCCATAAGCAAGCCCATATATGCCACGTTTCATGATCTCACTTGCCATCTGTAAGCCCTCCTATCATCAACTTTTCCTTTATACTGTTTACATATTTCCTCGTAATATATTCCTTATTACCCGAATGAAAATAGACACATAGATTCCCATTGAAAGATAATTCAAACCGGGCAATTTGATGTAAATTCCCTATAACTGATTTGGAAAATCGCATGAAATGTCGGGACACCAACAACTCTTCTACTTCATATAATTTCATTCTTACTTCTATTTGTTCCTTTTGAACAACTGCATATGTTTTTCGATTTTCTACAAAAACATAATCAATATTAGTAGGTTCTAATAATATTGTTTGGTCCTCTTTCACACCGAATAACCGTTGTGGTTTCTGTTGTTTAATCATGGAAATTAAGTCATCTAACTCTTTGGACCATTCCTTCGCCTGTATTGTAATGGAAGTTTCCTCATACTTATCGTCAAGATCAATATGAATTTTCATGTTTCCCCTCCCCTAAACGATTAATGTTTAGCTTCGTTTAAAAAACGCGGATAGCGTATATAAGCAAATAGACAACCGATACAGCCATAAAGGAATAAAATACATAAAGATAATACGAAATCGCCACCAGATAATGTATCAGTCATTGCTCCTTGATATGCTTGGTGTGCCCAATATTGTGGCGTTACTTTTGCAAAAGTTTGGATAAAGCTTGGCATCGTATCAATTGGCATCCATAACCCACCTAACAACGCCCCACCTAGCGCAATGATCTGTGTACATGCAATTCCCATATTCTCTGATCGAACGAATAAGGCTAAAGCTAACCCTAAACCTGTTACGGCAAATGTAACAAACAGAGAAATAATTACAATATATAAAGGATTTCCTAGTGGAATATGGTAAACGATTTTACCAAATGTAAATAAGACCGCTATTTGAATGAACACGATGAAGATAAATGGCAGCCATTTTCCAAGTAAGAAAGCGATGGATGAAACAGGCGTACTAGCTATTCTAGCAACCATCCCACCTTCTTTATCCTTTATAAAAGTTGTTACCATCGATATCATGATAAAAAAGATAAACATAACAACATAGCCTGGGACAATCGAGATAATGACTTCCTCTTTCATGGATTCCTCTATACTAGATGTAAATAAACTAATGAATAATACTGTAAATAAAATAGGTAAAATAATCGCCCAAAAGATCATTCCACGGTCTTGTAAATGCTTGATCCCTTCCGTCTGCATGATTGCTTTCATTTTCATCCCTACTTTCTATAGTTTAGCATACCTATTCACGAAGTTGACTCCCTGTTAAGTGAAAAAATACTTCTTCTAACTTCGGTCGCATTATTTCTAACTGTTCTACTTTACACTCATTTTTCATGCTATCCTCAATTATTTCTTGCATCACCTGTAATGGAGTTGCCGTCTTGTACACATATCCATTCTTTTTAGGATGAACATTTGTAACAGTAGGTAAATCGATGACATGATTAGGTTTTCTGTTCACAAAAACGGCCGGCTGGCTATACTTATTTAAAAACATGGATATAGTACCTGTTTCGATCACTTTCCCATGATCCATCAAAGCAATTTCATCACAAAGTTGTTCTACCTCTTCCATATAGTGGCTTACATAAATAATGGTCGTTTCTTGCTGTTTTAATTTTTCTATCATCTCGAATATATAATTTCTTGATTGTGCATCAATTCCAACCGTTGGTTCATCCATTATAATAAGTGTCGGTTTATGCATGAATGCACAACCTATATTTAAACGTCGCTTCATTCCTCCTGAGAAAGTATTCACTTTCTCTTTTCCATATGCTGTTAAACCGATCTGTTCTAATACCTTTTCAATTTGTGCATGTAATTCCTTTCCGTGTAGCCCGTATAATTTCCCAAAATAACGTAAGTTCTGTATTGCTGTGAGCTTTTCTTCTAAACAAATATGTTGTGGAACATAACCAATATTGTATAAATCTTTTTTTCCTCTTTCAGCTCCATTTATATAAAGGACGCCTTTGTCACTTCGAATAATCGAAGTAATTATTTTTACGAGCGTCGATTTCCCAGCCCCATTCGGACCGACCAATCCGAAGCAACTTCCTTTTCGTATCGTTATATTTATGTCATCCAGAACTACTTTTCCATTGTATGATTTATAAATATTTTTTAGCGTAATCATTGCACACAGCCCCTTTCCTTTAATTCGTAGTAATGATAGTATGGCAGTTTCATCCTTATTTTTGTGCTTTATATGTCTCTCATCCCAATTTTTTTGTGTAACATGATTGATTTGTTGTCTAACATTTAGGACGAAAAAAAAAACGAAGCTACACATTGTAACTTCGATTTATGCTTTCATATTTTTTATGATGCAAAGCCATTTCTAAATTTCCTTGCTAATTTTTATTCATGCGTCTTTTTTCTTCGAGTAAATTTTTAAATGCTTGTTCTAATGCTTCGGAAGGGTCTATACTTAACCGACTTATAACATCTGCAATTTTAGTTTCTAATAACAATAATTCGTCTTCGTTTCCCTTCTCTTGTGAAGCAATCTGTTGTTTCTCGTACGCTTCATACGTTCCATCAAAAATACGTATATGTTCATTTTTTATTTCTAATATTTTTGTTGCGACATGACGGACAAACATCCGATCATGTGTAACAAAGATGACTGTGCCCACATAATCTGTCAATAGAGTTTCTAACGCTTCTAAGGATGCGATATCTAAATAGTTTGTCGGTTCATCTAGTATTAACATATTCGCTTCACTTAAAATAATTTTCGATAATGAAACTTTTACTTTCTCTCCACCACTTAACATCTTCACTTTTTTATGAACATCGTTATTGAAAAAATGCATTCGCGCAAGGACTGTACGAATAAATGTCTCATTTTGCGCTGAAGATGATTGGACATTTTCTAATATTGTTTTTTCACCATCTAAAATCGTTAAATTTTGTGCGAAATAACCGATTTTGATTGCTGGTGAGAGTTTTACTTCTTTATCATCATGTAATATTTTCTTTAATAATGTTGTTTTTCCGACGCCATTTTCCCCAATAACGGCAAGTTTTTCTCCATTATACAAATAAAAGTCAACCGGTTTCCATAGCTGTCGATTTCCTACGTCGGCTTTCATTTGTTCGGCACGAAGAACAATGTGATGATGAAGCGGCTCCTCCTGTAACATATCCATTTTTATGTTTGGTAATTCTTTTGGTTTCTTAACTTTATCCAATTTCTCTAATCTCGTTTCAAAAGCGGAAGCAGTTTTCCTTAATTTCTTCTGTTTGTTTGCATAATATGGTTTTGCCCCTTTTTGTCTCGTATCAGACGCACCTAAATGTTTCGGCTTTTTCGTTGCACGCTCTGCTCTTTCCTCTTTTTTTCTAATTGCTTCTTCCAATTGCTATTTTTCTCTTTCATATTTTTCATATGCTAATTGCTGTTCATTTCTTTCCAACTCTTTTTGTTTCGCATAATCACTATAATTTCCTGTATAGATTGTGATACGTCCATCATCCGGCTCCCATATTTCCGTACATAATTGATCCAGAAATACTCTGTCGTGTGACACAACGATTAGTCCACCTTGAAACGATTGCAATTCCTTTTCTAACCATTCCATATGAGACTGGTCTAAGTTTGTGGTCGGTTCATCTAACAACAACAATCCTGCTTGACTATTAAAAGCATCTTGTAAATATTCCTGTGTTATTTCTCCTCCGCTTTTTGTTGTATCGGTTCGTTTTAGTTGTGGAACTAATTTGACAAAAGTAGACGATTCAATCGTTCCTTCATCTGCTAAGGATTCTCCTGCAATTAGATGTAATAATGTGGTCTTTCCACATCCATTTCTTCCAACTAAACCGATTCGCTGATTATCGTGCACTTGTATCTTATTTATTTGAAGTGTTAAATGTTCATGAACAAAATGTTTTAGAGATGTTCCTTCCAGTAAAAGCATATATTTTCCTCCCGATATCGTATTTAGGGGAAAATAAAAACCCCCATATTCATTCAGAATAGGAGGCTAAAAAAACGTATAGGTGTATTCCTTTAAAGAGTTCCCTCTCTAAAGGCCAACGACATATAACGATCTAATCCTATTCCGAAAAATACATCCTGTAAGCGAAATGAAATAAGTAAAATGGACATACTTATTCCTATGCTTATTGAATTTTTTCTTGAAAATAGGATTAGTTGTTCATGTAATTGGATCACCCTTTCATGTTTATATGATGCATAGTTTACTATATATAAACTGTTTTAGTCAACATACTTTTTTCATGTACAACATTTACAGCTGTGCTTTTTTAATTCTCTACGATTATTTTTCCATTATTTGCACGTAAATTAATATTATTTTCTCCTTTTCCATATGTGCTATGCGAAGTTTTTTCACCAAATAAAGTAATACTTCCATTGTCAACTTGTGCGTGAATTTCCGCATTTGTCGGTTTTTCCCTTGTTTCAATATGGATTTTCCCATTATCTGTAATGAAGTCTAATGGTGATGTTAATGTTGTTGTCGTAAAATGAATTTTACCGTTATTCGCTTTTGCGGAAATGGTACCAGCAATTTCCGTTAAATCAATTTTCCCATTTGAAGTCGATATTTCCGAAGATTCGATGTCTGCATGACTGAAAATGATTTTACCATTATCCGCTCGAAGTTTAACTGTTTCGCCCGTTACCCCATCTACTTTAATTTGGCCATTATTGGAAGTTACTTCCATATTTTTTGCATCACTTTCTTTCACATCTAATTCTCCATTATCTGCATGTAATGTCAATTCCCTTGCATGTAAACCATTCGTAGTAACTTTTCCATTATTAGCATCTGCCTTCACGACATCATACTCATTTTCTGGGATGAATAAATGGATTTTAACATCCCGTGTATTAAATCCAAAACTAAAAAACTTCTTTGATTTATCATGATAATTCACATGTAGGGTTCCATTTTTTATATTTATGGAGAAGTTCTCTTCAATATTATAACCTGTGACCTCTACTTTAGGTTTTGTTTCATTTGTGGAAGATATAATAATTTCCCCATCGTCGGCGTTTACTTCCATATTCGTAAAATCCGTACTTCCTAATTCTTCTGTTACAGTATCTGCTTTTGGAACGGATTTATATGTCGCAACACTTCCAATCAATCCTATCGTAAAAATAACTGCCGCCAAAACAGATAAGCGTTTCATATTAAGCATGCTCAAGCCCACCTTTTACAAGTTTCGTATTATATTTTAAATAACGAATAAAACCTCTCATACATACTTTCGTCATACCATAAGATGCGATGATGATGAATAGGCCTAACCCACAAAGTACGAAGGAATTAAACAAATCAAACAGTTGAAATATTTCTGGATATATAGCCACATTCACTAACATGACAATTGGAGCAGCTGCAAACCCTACTCCAACACTCCAACTAGCTAAAAGTAGAGAGGCAATAACGAGAAAAGGTCCAAGTACGATAATTAAGTTAAAAAAACCTAATCCTATTACCATCCAAGTTGCTTTTAAAAAGTTTCCAATAGATGTGTTCTTTTCAACTTCTTCAATTTGATATGTCGCTACTAATTCTTTACCAATTAATTTAGGATTACCTAGAGATGCTGTCATTTCTTCTTCATCTTTTCCATCCAATTGTCCCATCTGAAAATATTCTTCATAGTCTTGTAAAATTTCCATTTGTTCTTCTTTAGGAAGTTTTGCTATGGCACTCTGTAACTCTTTAATAAACCGTTCTTTATTCATGTTTTCCCTCCTCTATCAATGCATTCACACCACGAGTAAATTTCTCCCACTCTTCTAATTGCTCATCTAAATACGAACGACCTAACTCTGTTAATTGATAATATTTTCGTGGCGGACCTTCTGTAGATTCTTTTAAATACGTTGTAAAATATCCTTCCTTTGTCAAACGACGCAGAAGTGGATAAACAGATCCTTCTGAAATCGAAATTTGATCCGATATTTTTTGTACCAACTCGTAACCATAGCGATCCTGTTTATCCAGTAATACAAGCACGCATAAGTTCAATACACCTTTTTTAAATTGAACATTCATTGTTTTCTCCTCCACTACTATACAATGTATAGTACCAACTTATAATTCATACTGTTATAAATCATTTTATCATACAGTACTATTCATTGCAAGGTACTGTTTTATATTTCTTCTCTCTTATCATAAATATGATAAAATTAACATAAATTGATATAAATAACTGATCGTCGGAAGGTGTGTTCTCGCTTGAACAAATTACTTTTACACGTAGAAGGGTTAGTTTTCTTTATCGTAAGTACCTATGTATATTTCTATTTGGGTTTTAGTGGATTACTATTTGCGATCCTTTTACTCGCACCAGATATATCAGCAATTGGTTATGTATGGAATAATAACATAGGAGCCATTTTGTACAATCTTTTTCATACGTATACAACACCAATTGTTTTATTGTTAGTTGGCTATTTTTTGCATTATCAAATCTTCACCATGGTAAGCCTTATTTGGATTGCACATATTGGAATGGATCGAACGGTTGGATACGGTCTAAAATATATGACTAATTTTAAAGACAACCATTTGAATCGGGTATAATGTGGTAAGGAAATTTTTATTTAGTAGAGATGTACTTTAGAGGTGTAATTGTGGTCTCCCTGTCATAATTCCGCAAGTGGGTGATGGTTTTAACGGGAACTTGCGAATATATCACGGAATTCCGCAAGTGGACAGCAATTTCAGCGAGAACTTGCGGATATATCGCTTAATTACGCAAGTGGACTGCGATTTGGACGGGAACTTGCGGATATATCGCTTAATTACGCAAGTGCATAGCGATTTGGAAGAGAACTTGCGGATATATCGCTTAATTACGCAAGTGCATAGCGATTTGGAAGAGAACTTGCGGATATATCGTTTAATTCCGCAAGTGAACAGCGATTTGGAAGAGAACTTGCGGATATACCACTTAATTACGCAAGTGAACTGCGATTTGGACGGGAACTTGCGGATATATCGCTTAATTACGCAAGTGGAAGCGAATTTTGACAAGAACTTGCGGATATATCGTTTAATTACGCAAGTGGACTGCGATTTGGACGAGAACTTGCGGATATATCGTTTAATACCGCAAGTGAACAGCAATTTTAGCGAGAACTTGCGGATATATTGCTTAATTCCGCAAGTGCACTGCGATTTGGACGAAAACTTGCGGATATATCACTTAATTACGCAAGTGGACTGCGATTTGGACGAGAACTTGCGGATATATCGTTTAATTACGCAAGTGCACTGCGATTTTGACGGGAACTTGCGGATATATTCGCTTAGCCCTCCATCACAAAAATTATTATTAAGTAAAATATTCAATTTTTGCATCTGGGAAAAATCGTTTTACATAGCTACCTAACGTATCTTTGATTGCTTCTTGCTGTTCATCCTGGTAAACATACTTGTATATGCCATAACGTCCCCATTTTACTTTTCGTTTTGACTCATCTAATTCCAGTTTCGTCATGGGATAATTTTCTTGAATTACTCTTTTAGCGGGTTTTGTAAAACGGTGTTGTATCATTTCAAATGTTAAATCTTTTCTAGCAAATGAAGGTAAAGATGCATCTAACTTTTCAAACATTTCCAAGTATCCTTTTTGCCACCCATCATGAAGATAAATCGGTGCAATAATAAAACCTAAAGGATAATCAGCTTCAGCAACTTTAACAGCAGCTTCAATCCGTTCGTGCAATCTAGAAGTTCCTGGTTCAAAATACTTTATAATATAATCATCATTTATACTAAAACGAAAACGTGTTTTCCCTTGATGATTCGCATCAAGTAAATGATCGACGTGTGCAAATTTTGTTACAAATCGAAGCTTCCCATATTTCGATTGACCAAAGAACTCAATTGCTTGTTTTAAATGGTGTGTTAAATGGTCGACCCCGACAATATCAGACGTGCAGGATGCTTCGAATCTAGTGATTTCAGGTGCACGTTCATCCATATATTTTTGTGCAGAATCAAAAATCTCATCCACATTTACATATGTCCGAATATAAGGTTTACTTCCCATTGTCGTTTGTAAGTAACAGTAATGGCAATGCCCCATACAACCAGTTGCAAGTGGGATAGCATATTCAGCGGAAGGCTTCGACGTATCAAAATGCAAAGTTTTTCTTACGCCAATAACGAATGTAGATTTCGCAACACGATATTTTTGAAAATGATTATCCCCTGGTAAATTACGAATTTGATTATGTGAAGTGGTCTGTCGTATCTCTACCCCCATATCCTCAAACTTCGAGACGAATCGCTTTCCATTCGGATATTCTAATGCTCTTGGTTCCACATAAATTAATTGTGGCGTAAATGGTTTAACCATCTTTTTCACCATCATCCATAACAAATGCTTCCTCATAAGCGAGTTCTGCAGCCGCTTCTGTTGAAAATATGGCAAAATCATTTGAAAGTGGATAATAATTTTCATGTGAAAAAAGCGCTAATTTATTTGGCTGTTCCGGATGTTGTACAATTGCTGCTTGCTGAACATTTGCAACATCTTGAACATGTGGATTACGAATGAGTACGTAAACAATATCACCCTTACTATACTTCTGTTCCATTATCTCACCTATCTTTTTTTTAGTATTTTTATTGTTCCATCGCTTAATAAAATTATGTATCACTTTTTAAAATTGCATATAAGTATAATACATATACAATTGGACAAACTAGCTGAAAGAAATAGGTAGGTGATGTAATGATTATATTTTTTATTCTTGGAAGTATTTTGCTTCCTCTGCTCATGTTATATTCCCAAAAAATCTCAACAAAATTTAACCTAGTTTATAACATACTTGCGATAATCGCTATCCTTGTATTTGGAAATATTGCTTCCCTGTCCATTTATAAAGTAATTAAAGAAAATTCCGTTTTCATGACAACCATTCATGCCATATTTTTAAATCCCTTTTTTCTAATAACAGGTGCTTATATCGGTATTTACGTTCTGTATAGGATGTTATTGTTAAGTATGCAGGAAAAATAAAGTGTTACATCTATATAACAGTCCTTCAATGACATTGTATTGGATAACGTATATATTATAGATTGACATTTTAAAGAATGATACAAAAAGATAGCAAAAATTTTCTAACTCTTTGTTCATACCCTTGTTAGGCTTATTGTGCTTTTACATACGTACTTTATATGCCTTTATAGTATAATTTTAATAATTAGAAAAATTAACGAAGAAGGAGGTAAATATTAAGTGAAAAAATCACTCTTATTTCTTAGCGCTATTGCAATGATGACCATATTATTTGTACATACAACAGCATTTGCTAAAGACCGAACATTGAACGATAATGGTGATATCGTAAGAACTGTAACAATTGAGGAACAAAATGAATATGAAAATAAAGTATATCAAAATATTGAAGTTACAATCACAGCTGAAGAACAAAATATAGCGGAAAAATCATCAGATTCATTTGGGTATATAATGACACAAAATAATTCAGTGGTCTATTTTATGAAAGAGCAATAAACAAAAGCCCCCGATTGTTAGGCGCCATACTAACAATTGGAGGGCAATTCAATTACTACTCTCATATCAAATTATGCGAAACGCAAAATAAGTATTACTATCAATCATCCTTAAATGGTTTCTTTCACTACCGGCAAGTAAATAATCGACTTAAATAAATCCCCATCAATATTAATTTCAAATTTTCCATGTTGGTTTTCAATAAGACTCTTTGTAATCGACAACCCTAATCCACTACCTTGACTAGAGCGTGAATCATCACCACGTTTAAAACGTTCCATTAATTCTTCTTCCGTAATATTTAACTCATACTTGGACATGTTTTTAAAACTAATTAAAACACCTTCGTCCTTATAGTTCATATCGATATACACTCTTGATCCTTCTAATGCATAATTAAATATATTCGATAAAATATTTTCTATCGAGCGCCATAAAAGTTTCCCATCTGCTTTAACAAACATTTTCTCCTCTGGATAAGTAAATTTGAAAACAAGATCCTTTGCTGAAATTTGTTCGCTCACTTCCCCTATTCCTTGATTTATTAAAGCGACAACATCAATTTCCTGTATTTCAACAGGAATATCACCACTTGAAGCTTTAGCTGCAGCAAATAAATCATCTGTTAATACTTTTAGACGTTTTGACTTTTGGTCTAATATCTCAATATACTCTTGCATTTTTTGTGGGTCTGTTTCCTTTTTCAATAAATCTGTATACGTAATTAAAGAAGTAAGCGGTGTACGAATATCGTGTGATACGTTCGTAATTAACTCTGTTTTCATTCGTTCATTTTTCAATTCATTATGAACCGCTTGTTTGAACCCTTCATTAATCCCATTAATATTTGCTGCAAGCGTAGCAAATTCCCCTTTGCCATCAATATCAATACGATGTTGCAAGTTACCTTCACGCATTATTTTTGCTCCATCTTGAATTTTTTGAAAATCTTTTACTTTTTTATGGGAAAGCCAAACCGCCACACCAATTGTAATCGGGAAAAAGAATAATGTTGCTGCCGTTATAATTGGATAAATGATAACGACGAGTGCGATTTTCATCCCAGTCGAACCACTATCATACATATCTTTCATAAATGTAAAAAGCCAACGAAGTACGATATATAATACTGTATGTTTGAAAAATGTTTTATGCTTCATATGTCTAATTAAAGATAACAGTAACACAACAACTACCGCTACATATGGCAATGTAATAAAGTATACAAATCCATTAATTATTCCCATTCGATACGTAAATTCACGATAAGCCACAACCCAAGCAATTGAAGCGATTAAAATAAAGGCGATATTTAAATCGACATACAATTTATCCATTGGATTCATATGGACGGTGTCATCTTGAAAAGACTTTCTTCCTGTTGTCACCATTAAATATAAAAAAGATAAAATAAATACGATAACAAAGCTAAGCAGATAATACATATGTTTCATCGCTTTGGACTTTTGTGTGTCCCATTCCGTTGCTGCATTATCAATATAACTATCCGTATAACCGACTAAAAAAGTAACATTTTCTTCACTTATTGTTTGTGAAACATCTCTGTATGCGTAAAAGGAATAATTATTTCCAAATTCAGGTGGATGCATTTTCCATTCATCGTCCATACTAATATAATGAACTGGGTATTTTTCAAATTGCTCTTTTTTTGTCTGTTTTGTATTTGTAAATGTATGCTTTCCATCTGTTATGTAATATAACGGTTCCTCTTGATTTTTAAGGTTTTTTAAAATCATTTGATAATTCTCTAAATCCTCAGCAATCATTTCCTTTTTTATTCGCTCTTTTAAAATTGCATCGTCTATATTTTCTTCATCACTATCCCACTGTGCCTCTTCAACTCGATAGGACAACTCCTCTTTATCAATTGTATTACCTTCTAATATATTTTCTTTACTTTTGTATTCATTAATTAGTTGCGCTAATTCATCTATGATATGATCGTTTTCTAATTGAAAACCACTACCGTTTAAAAACTCATCTTCAAAAATTACTTCTACATTTCCATTCGTTACATTAAAAATTTGCTTTACCGAATAAATTGCTCCTGCGACAGAAGCTAACATGATTAGAAATATAATTGTTTTTATAAAAATGGAATGACTAAATTTTTTCGACCTTGTAGCCAATTCCCCACACCACCTTTAAATATTTCGGTTCTTTTGGATTTATTTCAATTTTTTCCCTTATTTTACGAATATGTACTGCTACTGTATTTTCCGGATGAAATGATGGTTCTTTCCATATTTTTTCATAAATTTCTTCAATAGAATATACTCTACCGGCATTCATTATAAGAAATCTCAATATATTAAATTGTACAGGTGTTAAATGGACTTGGTCTCCATCAACTGTCACAACTTTTTGTTCATCATCTAAAATTAGACCACCTGTTTGGTAATGATGTTGTTTCATTTCAATACTACCAAGTGATGTATAACGTCGTAATTTTGATTTCACTCGAGCAATTAATTCCAGCGGATTAAAAGGTTTTGTCATATAATCGTCTGCACCAATATTTAAACCGAATATTTTGTCGTGATCCTCTGATTTCGCTGACAACATAATTAGTGGAATTTGATGTTCTTCCCTAATTTTCATCGTCGCTTCGATCCCATCCATTTCTGGCATCATAATGTCCATAATGATTAACTGCATATCATGTTCATCCAATAATGCAATCGCCTCAAGTCCATTTGTTGCTTTATATACGTTATACCCTTCATTTTTCAAATAAATTTCAATTGCATCCGCAATTTCCTTATCATCATCACATACTAAAATATTCACTTTATTCATCCCTTCACCACATTGTTTATCTATTTTCACCTCCAAATTGTATCACAATCTATGCCGATAAATTGAACAATTCAGAGTGAATCATCCCCTTCCTTTGTTTTGAAGGTTAGTTACATTATAACGATTAAATCTTATGAAATAGTGAATGTATTTCTTAAGGTTTTCTTAATATTGCACCATTATTTTCTAGAAATGCAACGTTATAGAGTAACTTTTCAATGAAAAATGCCACAGCAAAACTGTGCTGTGATAACATTATAAGAAAAGTGTTGTCAGTAAATAAGACATATGTTAATATATTTGAAGAATATGAAATGTATAATCTCAATAATATGGTTTGAGAGTTTCTACCAGGAGCCGATACATCCTGATTACAAAAATCTGTCTTTCATTTTTGTAATCAGGATTTTTTATTTGCCAATTATCGCCTGTACAAAATGAAAGAAATTATGTACAGAAAGGTAGTTGTGTATGAACTGGAGAGTATTTATATTAGCTGCAGCCGCATTTGCAGTAGGCTTAGTAGAGTTAGTTGTTGGTGGAATATTACCAAGTATTGCAGATGACTTACACATATCATTAGCAAAGGCCGGTCAACTCATTACCGTATTTGCCTTAGTCTATGCCATCTCTGCACCTGTTCTTTTATCTATTACAGCAAAAATAGAGAGAAAACGTCTTTATCTTATCGCATTATTCATCTTTACTCTAGGGAATATTGCTACATATTTTAGTACGACATTTTTACTCGTAATGATTGCAAGAGTCATTACAGCAATGAGTACAGCATTAATTATTGTTTTGTCGCTAACTATTACATCGAAAATAGTTGAACCAAAACACCGTGCAAAAGCATTAAGTATCATTTTTGCAGGGATTAGTTCTTCCTTAGTAATCGGTGTGCCTATTGGAATTTTTATAACTGATTGGTTTGGTTGGCGTGCCGTATTTTTTGGTATAGCCATTTTATCTTCTTTATCGATGATTCTTATTTATACATTACTTGAAAAAATGCCTGTCGAAAAAGTGATACCATTAAAAACACAATTAAAATCATTAAGAAAACCAAAAATTTACTTTGCACATCTTATTACACTATTTATGCTTGCAGGTCACTATACGCTTTATGCATATTTGACACCATTTTTAATCGAGACATTTGAGATGGACTCGTACTGGATCAGTATTTGTTATGTCATGATTGGTGTAGCATCCATTTTCGGTAATACAGTCGGAGGATGGTTAAGTGATTGGATAGGATCAAGTAAAGCAATTTTATTCGTTACGTCTTCTTTTGCGGTAATCCTATTTCTAATTCCATATACAACTGACTTTTTCCCGTTATTTCTTTTTTGTATTATTTTATGGGGTGGCTTAAGTTGGGCTTTAACGCCTCCTCTGCAAAGTTTTCTTATACAAATTGCACCAGAAACCTCCGATATTCAACAAAGTTTAAATACATCAGCATTACAAATCGGTATTTCAATTGGTTCAGGTGTTGGGGCAACGGTTGTAACAGCGACTGGTTCGGTCATGAATCTAGCAAGTGTTGGGGCTGTTTTAGTGTTAATTTCACTAGGTTGTGCCATTATTTCCATCAAAAAAGCATCTTTATCTGAGGATTCACTTGATAACGACTCACTAATAAAAAGTTAATCTTATACATTCAAACAAGCTTCGTCTATAGATGGGTAGGCAAAGCTTGTTTATATTTTTTAAAAATGATTATGCGAGCGTTATGTTATGTTATACTGGGAATAAGTATATGGAAGCAGAAATAAAGGAGAAATATGTGTGATTACCTTTATTATTTTAACGATAATTATTTTGTTGCTAGCTACCTTTGTTGATGAATTTATATTAAGGCGAAAGTTACATATAGAGGAAATTAGACTGCATATATTTTCGAAAAAT
>NZ_JBBKBG010000044.1:0-14826 GCF_037892545.1 Pseudogracilibacillus sp. ICA-222130 | reverse complement strand
AAAAAACCTTAGCATCTATATAAACTAAATAGATACTAAGGTTTTTTAAGTTTTTACGTACGATGAAAGCCCCATAATTTAAAATGAACATGAAGACCAATCACTATCGCTGCAATTGCAAGTAGCACTGTCGGTACCGTCCACGCAAATCCTAAAGCAAAGACCATGGGGGCAAATGTAACGATTGCTAGTTCTAGTGGTACTAAACCAACATAAGCCATCGCATAATCTTCCATCGTTCTACTCTTTAAGTTCGGATCCACGATACGTAGTAATGCTAATCCCATCGCTACAGTACCTGTACTCCAACCCCAACCGAAAATAGCTTTTTCAAACCAATAATGCTCAAACAAATTCGGACCAATAAATTTAAAAATAACATATGCCCATAAAATTCCGAACACAAATAAAATAATTAACGGCACTGCATAATCCATGACGACGGTTAAGTTAATTGAGGCAATTCCAATTGCTACTAGAAAATCAGTCGCACTTCCACCAATTTTGTCCATTGTCGGTTGGTCAATATATTTATCCGCCTTAAATAAGCGCATCAAATTTTGAAAAATTAATCCGACAATAAATGCAACACTAAATAAAGGAATGGCAACCATTGGGAAAATAGACTCTAATGTGTCCGTTAGCCAATATGCTCCACCAACCACCATTGAAATAATTGCAATATGGTACACTAACGGGTCAATTGAGTTTGATGAAACGGTTTCTACTCCAATCGGACGACGTCCATCTTCCTTTCGTATTAATCCTGTTCTTAATTCATTCGGTAATTCTTTAAAACTAGAAATGAACTGTGTATTTCCTTTTTCTGTGTTTCGTTTAATAATTATAATTCCACCAATAACAGCTACTAAAATACCAATCGTTGCCGATGTCATTCCAAGCGACATTGCATCATCCCAACCGTATTTTGCATATGCTTCTCCGATTGCAGCAGCTGTACCGTGTCCTCCAACAAAACCTGCGCCCAGAACTAGACCAAATCCAACATTGATATCAGTGAAAAATAATCCAACTAATAAAAGTCCAACTACTGCTCCCCCACCCCACATGATTACTGTGATCAAAATGGAATAGGATAACATTTCTCGTACACGTTGGAACACTTCTCCAATCTTTACTTTTGAGGCACCGATAGGTACTGCGCCAAAAATAAATGCAATTAATAATCCTGGATATGCTGCAAACTGACTTGAAAACGGTAATATATTAACACCACTAGGGCCTAATGCCAAACCGATAAATCCAGCAATCATACTAGCAGGTAAAAACAATGCTTGTACCCACTTCACCTTAGCACGAATTGCGGTTCCAACTAATAAGAGTGCTGAGATGATTGCGATATCTGTTAACAAAGTCCAAATAGTAAAATCCTCCATAATATTCCTCCTTACACTTTCCCAGTCTAAAAAATACATAACACGATGATTATACAGAGGTACAGGAAAGTAAATCAAGTAAAATAGGAGAAATATAGAGTAAATTAAAGAAAACATGTAGTTTTATACAGATTTTTGTCATATTTAGTCTAATTTCATTCAATTTCAATCAATTTGATAGAATATCATAAATCTTCTTAACATTCTGTACAAAAGACTATCTTCAATATATTGTCTAAACATCCACATAAAAAAACAGTAATGTTAATCTTCTAATTATAAACATTACTGTTTGCGTTTTTTTGTTATATGGTGCTTTATCAAATAGGGTTAGTATATGATGAAAGTTATTCGATAATGAATCGTTTTTTTGAATGAAACAATCGATTTCCCTCTTAAGTTTTTTGATAGTTTTACAACCTCAACTTAACAGGATGCCGTTCACTTTTTCACCAACCCCATTTACTAAAGGATCATTATCTTTGGATTTATGGGTTTGTCGTCCATAATCCTGCTGTTTTTAAGAATACACGACTTTTTAACTTTAGAGTAGAAACGATTAATTCTGCTAAATCTTCGGGGTGTAATACATTCTGCTCATCACCTTTTACAAGTCCTTGATTAATCGCTAAATCTGTTACAACCGTACTCGGTGTTAATGCAGTTACTCGAATATTATGTTTTCTTGCTTCCATTGCCAGTGATTCCGTTAATCCCATGACACCAAACTTCGATGCACTGTATGCACTCGTTACAGGACCTCCTTTTTCCCCAGCTGTAGATGAAATGTTAATAATATCTCCCGATTTTTGTTCAATCATTTTCGGTAATACCGCACGCGTCACATAATACATACCGAAAAGATTCACTTTTACAATTTGTTCCCATTCTTCTACTGGTAATTCTAAAAAGCTTCCGAATTTAGCAATTCCAGCATTGTTAATTAAAATATCAAACTTTCCTAACTCCGCATATAATTTTTCTATAGCTTTTTCAACTTGTGTATAATCCGAAACATCCGCCGTTGCAATCGCAACACGCACATCGTATTTGGCAACCTCTTCTGCTACCGTTTGTAAATCAGCTTCTGTGCGAGCAATTAATCCTAAAGAAACTCCTTCTTCGGCAAGTGCTAACGCAGTAGCACGTCCAATTCCTTTTCCGGCACCAGTAATAATCGCTACTTTATTTTGTAATGACATATCATCTACTCCTATCTAAACATACTTCACACCCATTATAATATGTACCAGCAAACAACAAAAGAAAATCCTCTCTCACATAATGATGAGAAAGGATACTCTATTATACGACAATATTAGATTCATACATTTCCTTATATTGTGTAATATGGGACTCGGCACGATTCACACGTCTCATTCCACTATCTCCAAATTGTTCCCCTTTTGCTTCTTTATAGAAATACCAAAGGCTCCAATAATAATCGAGGAAGATTTTCAATAAATGAAGTCGTTGTAATTCTTCTTCATTCGGAGAACGTCCGAAATAATAGGATAGGAAAAACATCTCTTCTTCTTCATCCAACAATAACGATAAAGATAAAGTAGCAATGTCCCATAATGGATCACATAATCCACTATATTCCCAATCAATTAAAAATAGATGGTCCTCTTTGTCCTTTAATATATTGACAAAAACTGCATCCATATGACATGGTACTTCTTTCACTTGGAAGGATTGATATACCTTTTTTAACTCGTGTATATCTTGTCGAAGTGAAGCGATTTGATCTAGTTTCATTTCATTTTCATTCATTACGAGGGTTTCATAATGATCTATCCTCTTAAAAAGATCAAATCGATTCATTGTTGGTGCCTCTGCATGGTGAAGACATTGGAATAAATGAATGACATCTTGCATCAATCCTTTTTCACGTGCCATTTTTGGTGTTAAAGCTTCTGCTCCATCAATTGCACGTGTTATTTTTACACCTGTTTCATCATCGTAATAGACGAGTGGTGGATTAATGCCTAATTCCGTCCCAAATAATAAATTTTGTTTTTCTGTGCAACGGTCCAAAAGTTCCTCTGTACCTTTGCCAGGAATACGTACGACAAATCGCTCTTCTTCAATGGTTACAAAATAACTATCGTTCGTCTCTCCACCTGGTGTTCTTTCTATATGTTGGATCATTTCTTTGGATACACCTAGTGTATCTTGCATAATGCCATAAATCAGCTCCTTGTTATTTTTCATTGCACACAACCTCCTATATACTATTTGAAAGGTACGAACAACTATGATGGCGCTTACATTATTTAATAAATTTTAAAGCGCCATATATATTATACAATATATTCACGAAATTTTCCGTCATCTTGTTTGAACACTTTTCTAGTTGACCTTTACGTTACGTCATACATTACGATTATTATTAGGAGGTGAGCCTAATCGAATATAAAGTACAAGAAGTAGCAAAAATGGCCGGGGTCAGTGTACGAACATTACATCACTATGATGCAATTGGTTTGTTAAAACCTACCTCATATTCAGATGCAGGTTATCGACTGTACACAGAGGACGATATCACGACATTACAACAAATTATCTTTTTCAAAGCGCTTCATTTTTCCTTAAAGGAGATTAAGAACATCATATACGATCCTACCTTTGATAAAATAGAAGCGCTACAATTACAAAAGAAAATGTTGCTTGAAAAAAGTGCTCATATCAAGGAAATGATCCATACGATTGAACAAACAATTTTATATGAAAAAGGAGCAATTCATATGACGAACGAACAAAGGTTTACAGGATTTGCATATAACGAAAACAAGTATGAACAAGAAGCGAGAGAACGTTGGGGAAGCGATACTGTTAACAGAGCAAACGAAACAATGCGCCAATATGACCCAAATGTATTAAATGAAAAAATGAACACCATTTACAAAGAACTTGCTGCTGTTCGGCATTTGTCCCCTCAATCAGATGAAGCACAATTAGCCATTGCTTCGTGGTACAACTTTTTAAATAAATATACGGGACATCACTATTCCTTAGAGGCTTTTCAGGGACTCGGTCAAATGTATGTGACCGACGAACGTTTCACAAAAAATATTGATCAGTTCGGGGAAGGTTTAGCGCAATTTATGTATGAAGCAATGCAAATATATGCCCGGAAACAAAAAAGAGAATGAATGATTCTAGAGAGATAGACTACGTTAGATAGTAGGTAGCACGAGTAGGAACCTTGGACAAAACTAAGTGAAAGAAAATCGGTCATGTTTATCTTATCGTGATAAATATGACCGATTTTTTATATTAAAATTACATACATTTTCTTTACATATCCCCCATTATTCCAGCCGCTTCTAAAAGTTCAGGATTAAATACAAATGCATAAAATTTCTCGATAGAGTCATACCCAAATTCATCTACGAAACGTTGTTCCATCTCATTTGTCACACGTGTATAGTGATGATCGAACATTTTAATATTATTTTCGTCAGTTACCGTAATGACAAACTCATCCTCATTCATCCATATTTGATGATCCTCCATATTTGCCTTTCGTTCATACACATCTAAATGAAAGATATTATCTGACTCCATTATCACGCACGATATTGCTTCCGCATTTATTTTACATATATCGGCTCCAGTTAAATAAGCTTCTTCCACTGTGTCATCCACCCAAATTCCTTCGACATTCTTCATAAATGTTTCTTGTTCTTGCTTTATTTTCTCTTCCTCTTGCAAATTTGTTAATTTTGTTTGTAAGTCTTTTAAAAGCGCTTCTTTTTCCTTTAAACTATCATGGGTTAAATCTTCTTCTAACCCCTCTTCCACTGCTTTTAATCCTGCATCATACGCTTTATCTTTCTCATACGTCGCAACTTCATCGATGATTTTATCAATCTTCTTACGCTTTTTCTCATTTTTCTTAATTTGTTGTTCTAAAGATGTTAATGTTGTATGCAACTCTTTCACGTAAGGATGGGTAAGATCTTCTTCTAATACCTTTTCAATAGTATCTAGACTTTCGTTATACATTCCATCATTATGTAATGTTTCAATTTCCTCCACTTTCTCTGTTACTTCTTCATACGTAGATGTTAAGTTTTCTATCTCCTCTAATTTCGCTTTTGCTTCCTTTATCAATGCATCTGATGCATTAGAAACAGTTATTACTTCGGAAAAAGCTTCTACCGCCTTTGTCATTTCGCCTTGGTCCATGGATGAAATCCCATCCATCATTGCTTCTATTTGACTGATATACATTTCGGCTTCTTCATCTGAATCTTTTTCGAGCAATGCCTCTTCAAAATAAGATCGAGCTGTTTCATAATCTAACGTACTAAGGGCATTTTCACCATTTTCCATTGCTTCCTTATATGCTTGATTACATGCAGTTAAAAGGATAATGAGAAAGCACAAAATGATGATTGCATATATTTGTTTTTTCAAAAAAACCCCTCCAACCTTATTAGAATGACCGTAATTACAATTTTTACCATTTTTGTCATCATATCATAAAGTAAGAGGAGCTTCTATTTTATTCAGACTAGTTTTTTATTGCATGACTAAACCACCATCTACGATTAAATTTTGTCCTGTTACTGCATCTGCCCATGGTGATGCAAAAAACAGTACTGTTTTCGCCACATCTTCTGGTGTTGTCACTTTTTGGAGTGGCGTACTTTCTTCAATCACATCAAAAACAACGTCCGGTGTTGCTTTACTTGCATCTGTTGTACGCAATAACCCGCCTGACACCATATTTACTGAAATACCATTTGCGCCTAACTCTTTCGCTAAAGAACGCGTCATTCCAATTAAGGCAGACTTTGCCGTATTATAATCATGATATGGCACAACAGGGTTTTGTACTAAGTTCGTTCCAATACTAATAATGCGACCGAATTTTTGTGCCACCATATCCTCCCTGCCTGCTTGCATCGTATGTAAAACTGCCTGTACACTACCTTGTAATTGTGTTTGGTAATCTTCCCAGCCAATAGTATCTAACTTTTTACGATCATCTCCATTGAAGGAAAAATCGATTAAAGCATTGTTTACAATCGTCGTAATTGGCTTTTTAAAATATTCCTTCGCACGTGCAAACATCGCTTCAACACTTTTCGCGTCTCGTACATCCGCCTGAATCGCAATCGCACGGTTCGCTCCTAAACTTTCTGCAATACTTTCCGCTCTTTCCTTACTTGAAAAATAATTAATAACCACTTGTGCACCTTCATCTGCAAATTGACGAACGATTGCCTCTCCTAATCCACGACTTCCACCAGTAACTAATACAACTTGTTCTTTTAATTCCATGTTGATCCCTCCCAATATTTTATTCCATATAAAAAGACCACTTTACGCAGAAAGTGGTCTTTACATACTTATATTGTAAAAACATTTCCACTTCCTTACGACAGTATTAACTGCTTCAAGTTCAAAGGGTCAGAGTACACTCTTCTCAGCATAAAGCTCCCCTAGTGATTTTTTTATATGCAATTTACTTGTATTGTATCATATCAGCTAAACTTCTCAAGTAAACGCTTTACGTTTATGAATCAAGCGCGATATGAATATGTGCTAAATGATGTTCCTCATGCCAGTTTAGTTTTTTTAACTTTGCAGCAACTGTCACCTCTCCATTACCATGAAGAGTAAATGTTCGCAAAAGGTCTTCATTCGTCAACGTTTTTCCTAAAGCGACAATTCGCTCATTAATTCCTTCCAGCATTTTTATGGAACATTCAACAGGTAACCGATTATCTGCATGTTCTATCCATTTATCTTGATCAAATGCATAAATAACAGGATTATTAGCTGTTAATGCCATCTTTAAACGTTGGTACATATTCAATTGCGAGTCTGCGATATGATGTACTAACTCTCTAACGTTCCAACTATCTATACGATATCTCTTTTCTAACTGCTCCTCACTCAACCCGTCTACGGTTTCACGCAGTCGGTCTGTATACGTTGCAATGTCGCTTAACCAATTTGCTACATCATCCATTGTTGCATTATTTGGTACTTCAAGTTGCCCTATCGGATATGTCACATCCATGTTCCTATCCCCTTTCGTATACTTTGTATAGACTTATTTTACCATAAAAAATCGTTTTGTTTCGTCAGATAAGAAAGATGTTATCTATTCAGATTCAAAACTAAAGCCATGAATTGTAGTAACATCATCAAAATGAACGAGTCTTTTCTATTCCTTCCTTTTTGGTAATGTGATAGTAAATACCGTTCCTTTTCCTTTTTCACTTTGTACATCAATCGTTCCGTCATGTAATGTAACAAGTTGTTTGACAATAGATAATCCTAATCCAAATTCTCCATATGGATTGGTCGTTCTAGAAATATCTGCTTTATAGAAACGCTCCCAAATATGTTCCACTTCTTTCGTATCCATGCCAATACCAGTATCTTTTAAAACGAGTACAGAAGTTGCCGCTTCCTCATATGCTTGTAAAGTAATAACGCCATTTTCTGTAAACTGCATACTATTTTTAACGATATTCATCACAACTTGTAATAACCGATCCATATCCGCTTCTACATACATCTCGCCCGGAACATCTATCATGATGTCATTTCCTTTTTCCTTTGCGAGTGCATGCAATTGTTCCTGCACTATCCTATACAACTCCTCTACTCGTACTTTTTCTATATGAAGTTGTATTTGATTCGAACGGATTTTTTCGTAATCTAAATTTTCATTCACTAATCGAATGAGTCGTTTTGCCTCTTGCTCAGCAAGATGTAAAGCACGTTCTTGTTCTGAGGCCGGGATCATATTATTTTCCAATCCTTCAATCATTCCACGAATCGTTGTTAATGGTGTTTTTAACTCATGAGATACATCTGCCATAAATTGACGTCTACGCTTTTCTAACCGCTCAATTTCGTTTGCTGATTGTTCTAACTGATCGACCATATGCTGGAAATCTACCGCTAACTCCCCAATTTCATCCACTGTAGAAGTTGGTAACTTGATTGAATAATCTCCTTTTGCAACAGCAGATGTCGCTCGTTTCAGTACATTAATACGTCTTACATGAAATCTAGCTAAAAATGCACTTAATAATAAAGCTGTTGCAACGGCAATATAGACACTTTTCCATAATGATGCATTCATTGTATCTATCGCATTACTCAATCCACTTATTGGAGCTGCAAGTAAAATACCTCCGACAAACCTTTCACCCTGAAAATAAGGCAATATCACATATGTTGCCCCTTCTTTGAACTGTTCAAAGTCTTTTTTCACAATAACTTTATTACCTTTTGTCACTTCATTCCAATCTGCATCATCCAAATGAATGTCCGGTATTTTTCCATCCGATGCATATATAATTTCAGATTGCTCATTAAATAAACTAAAATGAATCGGGCGATTTTTTAACACACTTCCATATTCCTGCAATAATTGTTGCGGAGGCTTTTCCGATGCCGTTAAATTCGCCAAAATTGTTTCGCCATATGTCATCAATTCTTCTGTCTTATTTTCATACATATATTGCTCGACAAATTGTGTAAACAACAAAGCAACGATAAGGAAAGCGACGATGATGACACTAATATGGCTTAATAACTGTTGATAAAAATATTTAAACTTCATTTATTTTGTTCCTTTAAAGGAAGTGAAACAAATTTATACCCTACACCCCACACCGTTTGTAGACATTCACTTGCTGTTTCACCTAATTTTGTACGTAGTCTTTTCATATGTACATCCACTGTCCGATCATCTCCAAAGAAGTCATATCCCCACACATGTTCTAATAATTGCTCACGAGTGAATACTTGCTTCTCATGTTCCATTAAAAACGACAGTAATTCAAATTCTTTCGGCGTGAAATCTAAAATATTCTTTCCGTTAGCAAACACTTCTCTCGTCTCTTTATTTATCCTAATCATCTGTGGATCCATGGAAGTATTTTCTACGTTTGCATGATGACTACGACGTATGACAGCTTTAATTCTAGCCATTAATGTTAAAGGACTAAATGGCTTTGTCACATAATCATCTGCACCAAGTTCTAATCCAAGAACTTGATCGGATTCCGCATCTTTTGCGGTAAGCATAATGATTGGTGTTGTGATGTCATGACTACGTAATTTTTTGCATATAGTAATGCCATCCATGTTTGGTAACATCCAATCTAATATGATACAGTCCCAAGCTTCATGTAATGCGAGTTCATATCCTTCTTGACCGTCTGTTACATATTTTCCTGTAAAATTTTCTTTCATAAAAAACATTTCGATCATAGAAAGGACACTTTCATTATCTTCAATGACGAGTATTTTCATCTGTTCACACCCTATCTATTATCTGTTCCGTGTATTTCCTCTATTATATCGAAAATTTTTTATTTCATAAATAACAAAAGAGCTTGAGAGATAAGTCAGAAAGAAATGATGGTCCGAATGGTCGTTCAATGGAGCTTTTCGACATAAGCTTCCTTTTTAGCATCAGGAGAAATTGGCTAAAAATCTTTCGCTCCATTTCCTTCCCATTCATGTTTCTTCCTAACTACTTCTCAAACTCTTATTCAAATGAAATACGTATATGTTTATCAAAAAAATGGACCATTTTATTCTAGTGTGTTACTTGATAGGGTTACATCCACGTTCATTTTTTCTTTGCCACGATATATTTCTAAGGTTACTTTATCGCCTACTTTTAATTCTTTATATAGAGCATTACGAAGGTCTTCTGTATTTTGAACCTCATCTCCATCCATTTTCACAATAATATCGCCCGGTTTCATCCCTGCTTTTCCTGCTGGAGAATTGGCATCGACGTCTGCTACTGCAACCCCTTCTGTTACCTCATTCGGTAATTCTCCTAAATAAGAACGTGGTATTTTATCCACATCTGTCATGGAAATGCCAAGGTATGGTCTTGCTACTGAACCATTTTTCATTATTTCCTCCACAAGCGGTATGACATCATTACTCGGAATCGCAAATCCTAAACCTTCCACACCACCTGCAGCAATTTTTAAACTGTTAATTCCAATTACTTCTCCATTCATATTTATAAGTGGTCCACCACTATTTCCAGGATTAATCGCGGCATCTGTTTGAATGACTTGTAAATCCCACTGTCCTGCTGAAGTCTTTGTTTCTATTGTTCGATCTACAGCACTTATAATACCTTGTGTGACAGAACGAGAGAATTCTACTCCTAAAGGATTTCCAATAGCGACAACTTGGTCTCCTGCTCGTAATTCATCTGAATCACCAAACTCTAAGACGCTTTCGACATGTTCATTACTAATACGAAGAACAGCTAAATCACTTAATGCATCCGATCCAATTAATGTCGCTTCTACCGTTTCTCCGTTCGCTAAAGATACTTCTAACCGATCTGCACCTTCCACGACATGATTATTTGTCACAACATATGCATCATCATCTTCTTGTTTAATAATAACACCAGAACCTGAACCACCTTGTACATCCCCACCATTTGATGGGACAAATGGATTTTGTTCTCCTTGTTTATAATTACTAATTCCGACAATCGCTTTAGAAGTCTCTTCGACCATATCAGCTAAGGAATCGGTTGATACCTCTTTTGCCGTCGTTTTCACTTTAGGTACTTCTTCTTTTTGTTCTGTTTGTTCTGTTTGTTCTCCTTCACTTTTCTCAATTTGCGGAGATGTTAACTGTTCCCCAAGCGGCGTATAAAAAATAGCCCCGAACGTTAAAACAGAACCGATAACCCCGGATAATACAGTCTGTCCCCAATTTTTTCGTTCCTTTTTTTGCGGTTGTATCTGTTGTTGTTCATTTTTATTTTGGTCATCTTGTTGAAAGTTTTCATCCATCTTGCTTCACCCTTCGTATTCTTTTATCTTTACTATGTTCAATATAACAAGCAAATATGAATAAATTATTACCAAAATATAAAGAATAGATGAAGATGGTAATATGCCATCATAAAAAGGCTTAGACAAGTAGCGTCATCATGACACTTATCTTATCTAAGCCTTTATACATTATTTTATTACAAACGTTTCCCGTTACCCGAGAATTCACGTACTTCATCTTCCTTATTTAGAGGGTCAATTGTATGTTTGTACGAATATCCTTTTGAAATCGTCACTAATGTTAATACTAACGTTAACACAGTTAACACTAAACCAACGACAATCGACGTCGCAATCATATGTGATCTCCCCTTTCTATATATATTTCATATGCATACTTCATTACTTTTTCTTTTTATTACCTTTATTATAACATGAGTTTGTTATTTCCTTAAGAATATTATGTGTCTTTATTGTAACGAGCGGTAATACCTGTTGCTTTATCAAAATAAAATTGTCTTGTACGTGGACGTAATAACACATATATAGTATGAATACATAATACTACCACTATGAGCGCCCATAAACCTTGCACGATTACTTGCATCCATACATTAAATACGTAAAAGTCTGATTCCATGTCTAATTCAGCATATCGTGTGACAACTAAAAATATATTTCCTAACATCCATGGTGTGATTAATCCTATCCAACGTTTAAAGAGTGCTCGTCTAAAAGGATATCCTCCTTCTTCTTGCACTAAAGTAAACCGCAATACGATCGTCCCAATCGTTTTTCCACCGGATAACAATGGCATCATAAATTGTAATAAAAATAGCCCAAGTAACTTACTAAAAAACTCGATTGATCCATGGTCGATTTGAAAGATAAACGAAAAAACAAGCCAAACAAATGCGACAACATAATAATCGATTACAATGGCTAATAATTTTGGCATCGCAGAAACCGTACCTGCTTGGAATACCTTTTCTGCCTTTTCCAAAGGTTGATCCTTCGATGGAAAGAGCGCTAAAATAAATGGTGCGATTTTAAATCCAATTACGGCACCTAATGTGTTTAAAATTAGATCATCTACATCAAATAAACGGTATGGGCAATTATAAATGCCATATAACCCTGTAATTTGTGTTATCTCAAAAAACAAGGAGACGGAAAATCCTATTAGCACCATCCGTTTTACTGTCATCGTCTTAGAAAAAAAGTATTTCATGTACACCCCTAACGGCAGTAAAATAAATACATTAAATAAGGATGGCAAAAACGCACTATGACGAACAATATGTAGCCGGTTGTGACCAATTAATAGTTCCAGATGAAAATATTTCATACACAAAATAAAACGGTATGAATTGAACATGTTTCGTATCTGCACTTTGTATTGCACACGTATCACGCACATCAGGTAGTGGTAAAATAACTAAAAAATATGCCGAAAGTGCGTAAAATATAAACGTTAATATAATAAATGTCGACCAAAAACTAAAATAACCATATTTTCGATACGTATATATTAACCATGGAATCGCAATATGAACCGCAAGTAGAAATAATATAAATACTGCAATGAAAATTGGAAAAGAATATACACCCATACTCGTACCACCCCCCATTATCACTCACTACATACACTTTGTATAGTAATGATATTACTATAACGTATCTACATTTTCAGAACAACATGAGAAAGGAACTTTTTTCACGAATAAATAGCGTATCCATGTCAAAGCTATCTTTTCGTAAAAAAGCGAAGAAGTAAAGGACACTTATCATATAGTCTAGCAACAGAATATATTGCTATTAAATTAAAAAATGAAGTTACATAAGATCTGTCAAAACACCTCAAATAGCTTCCATTCTTTCCTTAGTTTTTCGTGATTTCGAGGACGATAGAGCTGCCCAGCGTCCCTGAGATTTGAATTTTTGCGATTTCAAGGACGGTAGAGCGACCCAGCGTCCCTGAGATTTATATTTTTGTGATTTCAAGGACGGTAGAAGGGCCCAGCGTCCCTGAGTTTTAAATTTTTGCGATTTCAAGGACGGTAGAACACCCTAGCGTCCCTGAGTTTTAAATTTTCCTGATTTCAAGGACGGTAGAGCAGCCCAGCGTCCCTGAGATTCCAATTTTTGCGATTTCGAGGACGGTAGAACACCCCAGCGTCCCTGAGATTGCATTTTCACGATTTAACTAGTTGCTTCATTTTTATCCAAATACATAAAGATTCACCATATTATACCACTAATATATTATGGTGAATCTTTTTTCTCCGTTTATGAACAAAAGGAACGGGTATAAATGTTGTAGAATTAACGTTAGGAGGAATACAGAAGGATTCATCCAACCATAAAAACTCCCCTCCTGAATTACCGAGGAAGCATTCATTTAAAAGTCTATGAGAAGAAAGGAATAATCATATGATTCGTATCATCGGTATGACGACAGAAAATAAATTAGAAACTGTTCATTCATTTCAAGAAGTAAACGTAGATATGTGGAAATGGATTTGGATAGACCTTGAAAATCCATCGATTAACGAAACGGAAACATTGATGAATACATTCCATTTACCCCGAATGTCTGTGAAACATGATGTTGCTTCCGTGCGACGACCAAAAGTAGAGCATTTTACAGCGTATGATTTTTACATTACACATATATTAGGGGTACAAAACAACGAACTAATCAAATATGAATTGGATTTTTTCATCGGTGAAAAAGTATTCGTCACGATTCATTATGAGCCACTAGAAATGATAAATGATGCAAAGACCTTCATCCATGAAACGCGAGAGGTGGATAATTGGACAACATACGACATCTTCTTACATCTATTAACGAACATTGTCGATAGTTATTATCCATTAATCGAAAAGGTGGAAGATATATTAGAAACGATTGAAGATAACACATCTAACAAAAAAATGAATCGATTAATGGTCGAGCTGTTTGACATACGAAAACTTTTATTACATATGAGTTATACCATTATACCGATGAAAGACATGGTACAACATATTTTATATAGCGATATTCCCTTAAGTAAAACGTATAAACGGAATAACTTCACCCATGTACATGATCATTTATTAAAGCTAACCGAAATGGTCACAACGAATCGTGAGATGACGGCAGACATTCGGGATAATTATTTATCTCTTAATTCATATGAAACGAATAACTTGATGACCGTCTTAACGATTGTCGCTTCCATTTTCACTCCACTAACATTTATTTCTGGAGTATATGGAATGAATTTCGACCATATGCCTGAATTACATTGGAAAAATGGATATTATATTGTTTTAATTATTATGATACTTATTGCAACTGGTATGTTTATTTGGTTTAAACGAAAAGGTTGGTTTAAATAACCTTCTCATATGAAGAAAAATTTTTTCACTAGGATAACGGACATTGTTTTACTCCTTTCTCGTTTGTATCACATCTATTTTATAAACGAGAGGTATGGCTTTTCGATCATCGGAACGCCCTTTTTTATGTATACCTACACATACAGCAGTTCAAATTAATATTATGTTGTCGGTATTTTTAGCGATTTTTATGATTAGAAATATTCGAGATGAAATTAATTGAGCTCTATGAA
>NZ_JBBKBG010000043.1:0-16303 GCF_037892545.1 Pseudogracilibacillus sp. ICA-222130 | reverse complement strand
AAAAACACAGAAACGGTACCATACCGCTTCTGTGCACTTACCAATATTATTCTGGAATAATTTTCAACACCGCACCTGACACGTCACCTAACACTGTCTCATGATATGTGCCATCTACCCAATCTTCCACTTGATCACGATACCATTCACTTCTAAAATGACCCGATTGCCCTGGACTAACCGTATGATATCCAGTTGTCGGATCTTCCATATCAATCACAAAACGCCATGATGCTCCATGATTCACGATACCATCTTCTTCAGCACGTGCCGCCAAAGGAGTAACAGCACTTCCATCAACAGGCAAAGGTTTCCCGGCATCAAAGAAATAACCTAACCATTTATTCGCACTTGATAATGGATGTTTAAACTGAACTTGATGAAAATCACCCCATGTCCATTTCGACTCGTCTTTGCCAAAATTTTCTTCAACGGAAGCTATCGCCTCACGAAATGCAGTATAAACAATATGCTCGATCGTCCCTAATTCTGTCACCCAAATCGAGTCATTGCCTAGACGAAGCAATTCATCTGTCGTTTGTGCTTTTCCGCTAAACAAATCGAATACCGCTTCATCAATATCGGCATATAATATTTCCTCTAATTGCACGAACCATTGATCAAATAATAACGGTGCAGCTAAATGTTTATCATCCACAAAATTCCATTCTTCCAACAAATCTAATAATTGCTGTTCACGTTCATCCAATTCTACCTCTTCTAATAATTTTGCAAAATAAGGTACAAATTCGCGTGCTCGTAAATTGGTTGCATCCATTTGCAATGCTTGCATATCTTCAACGGTTAATGTTTCACGATCATCTAATACTTCAAAAATACGTTCATACCGATATGGTTGCGCCCATACATTACTAATATGATACGGATATTTATTAGATGCTACCTTATTGTTTGCTGTCGCAATAAAACCTTTTTCTGGATTCACAACTCTCGGCAACTCATCAAATGATATAAAATCTTTCCATTCATTTTTGGCATCCCATCCCTCTAATGGAAGCAATGCATCTGTACCATCTTCATACACCGGTATTTTTCCATTCGCTTTATACGCAATCGTACCATCGACATCCGCAAATACGAAATTTTGTACAGGTGCATGGAAATCTTCTAATCCTTTTTCAAAATCTTCCCAATCTGTCGCACGATTCATTTGCAAAATAGCTTGTAATTCTGTCGTCGCATCTAATGCAGTCCACCGTAACGCCAACACATGATTTGCCCCTATTTCTTTTGCAAATTCAGAGATGATTGGACCATGGCGTGTTTCCATTACCTCATAATCAATTGTTTCGCCATCTTTTACAAGAATTGGCTCTGCAATCACTTCTGCATCTTCCCATTCTTCCTCAAATAAAAATTGGGTTGCGTTATCTGGGTTTCTTTTTTCAATATACAATTGTTGTACATCTGGACCAGTATTCGTGACACCCCAAGCGATTTGTTCATTATGACCCAATATAATACCGGGAACTCCAGCAAAAATAACACCACTTACATTCATATCTGCTGCCTCTAAATGCATTTGCAACCAGATCGATGGAGTAGCAAGTCCTAAATGTGGATCATCTGCAAGATAAGGTTTTCCAGAAGCTGTCTTTTCTCCACTAACGACCCAATTATTACTCCCGTTAAACTCATCCGGGATGATCGCATCTTTAAAGCTTGTTACAATATCTAACTCTACATCTTCTATCATCGTTTGAGCATTTTCTGGATAGGAAGGAAATAATTCTAAAGCCTTCGCTTCATCAAATGTTTCTAATAGATAATAATTGAACGCTTGCCTTTCCCAATGGCCACCTAAATCAAATGCCATATACTTTCCAATCGTTAAAGAATCGATAGGTGTCCAAGGTTCTGGTGTTGCACCAAGTAAAGTAAATTCAACTGGCAATGCACCATTGTCAGTCGCTTCTTTTATATAAGCATTCACTCCATCACTAAACCATTGCAACACTTCTTTTGCTTCGTCTGAATATACATCATACGATTTTTCCGCAGCACGTCTTAAACCAAGTGTTCGAAAATATTTATCATGATCGACGGTCGCTTCCCCAATCACTTCACTCAATGTACCAGACGCTTGCCTACGTGATAATTCCATTTGAAACAATCGATGTTGGGCTTGTATATATCCTTGAGCTGTATACAAATCTTGCATATTTTTTGCCTTTATATGTGGCACACCATGCCCATCTGTCTTTACGATTACTTCTTCTTTTACTGGTAAAGTGACTTCACCTTCCAAAGTAGGCAATGATTTATGCACAACATTGTATCCATATATGACAGCACCAACCACACCGATGAGTAAAACAGCTAACACAATGTAAATAACTCTCAACCATACTTGACGTTTCTTCTGATTGTCTTGTCGTTTATATGCTATTTCCCCCATCACATTCCCTCCATTTTAAAATGGAAACTGATTCAACCACTGGCCTCCATCCATCGTTACTACTTCTCCATTAATATATGCAGCATCTTTCGAGAATAAAAACGCAGCTAAACCAGCGATTTCCTCTGGTGTTCCAAAACGTTTTAATGGAATTGAATTACGTGTTCGTTCCGCCATTTCTTCCGATAACATTAATTTATCTGCTCCACCTGTTCGCTCAATTGGCCCTGGTGCAATCGCATTGACACGAATACCATATTTCGTACCCCACTCAACAGCTAATGTACGAGTTAAACTTAATACCCCTGCTTTCGCTGCAGCACTATGTACCACACCAACTCCTGCATCCCATGCATATGTTGCAACCATATTGATGATCGATCCTTGTTTTTTCTGTTCAATCCAATACTTTCCAACAGCTTGTGAACAATAAAACGTACCATTCAATACAATATCAATAACAGAATTCCAACCGTTTACGGATAAATCTTCTGCATACACAACAAAGTTTCCTGCCGCATTATTTACTAAATAATCAATTGTTCCAAACATGTCAACCGTTTCTTTCACCATACGGTCGATATCGTCAACATTTCTAACATCCATTTGCACAAAGCCTACTTTTCCAGTCGCCGTTTCTTCTAACTCTTTTTTTACTGCTTGTAGCTTTTCTTCATTTCTTCCTGTAATGACAACATTTGCTCCATCATCCGCAAATCGTTTTGCCATATATTTCCCCATACCACTTGATCCACCTGTTACAATAACTGTTTCGCCTTTCATTTTAACATCCTCCTCTTTGTAATCGCTTTCTTTATTTCTAAGCGAAAAATGAATAATCATTCACTATCTATGTATCAATTTTATCAAATTAAATTGTATATGCAAGTAGTAAATAAAGCGTTTTCACATAAAACTCGACGATAACGGAAGAAACAAGACCATTTTAAAGAGATTCATAGAAAAACATATAAAAATTTACGCTGAACAATACTTAACAAAAACTATGACGTAATATGACGATGAGAGAGGTTTGCAAACTTTTTTTGCTATCGTTACGATTAATAGTGTAGATTTCATAGGAGGTGAATTGCCGTTAGTACTTTAACAAAAGAAACGGCTATTGAGTTAAAAAGTGGTGAATTAGTTCATTTTAGAAACCCGACAGAAGACGATGGAAGTGAAATGTTTCGCATTGTAGAAGAATCGAAAGTATTAGATGTAAACTCTCCGTACAGTTATTTAATGTGGAGTAAATTTTTCTCTAATACGTCGATCGTTGCAGAGACAGAAGATGGAGAGATTATCGGTTTTGTTTCAGGATTTATTCAGCCTGAAGCTCCAGACACTTTTTTCGTTTGGCAAGTTGCCGTTGATTCAACATATCGCGGGAACGGATTGGCAACAAAACTAATTCATCGAATTTTAAGCCAATTAAAAGAAACAGAAGACGTGAAGTATTTGGAAGCAACCGTTACACCGTCAAACATTCCTTCAAGTAGTTTATTCAGAGGAATGGCAAAAAAATATCGTGCAAATTGCGCTATTTTTGACTGTTTTACGGAAGAACAATTCCCAACAGATGATCACGAAAAAGAATTGACGTACCGTATTGGACCAATTCAATAAAAATGATGGAGGATTAAATATTAATGACAATCACAATGGAAGATTCCAAAGTGACAATGAAAACTTTTGAAACATATGAATCAGAGGTAAGGAGTTACAGCCGTAGTTTTCCAACTGTATTTAAAAAAGCGAAAGGGTATAAATTATGGGATGTAGACGGAAACGAATATATCGACTTTTTCGCTGGAGCTGGAACATTAAACTACGGACATAATAATGAACAAATGAAAGATAAACTAGTTGAGTATATTACGAGTGATGCAATTACTCACAGTTTAGATATGGCGACAGAGGCTCGTGGAACATTTTTACAAAAGTTCCATGATGTGATTCTAGCACCGAGAAACTTAGATTATAAAGTGATGTTCCCAGGTCCAACTGGAACAAACGCAGTAGAAAGTGCGTTAAAATTAGCGAGAAAAGCGACAGGCAGAACAAATATTATGAGTTTTACGAACGCTTTTCATGGAATGACAATCGGTTCACTCGCAATTACTGGGAATCAGGCAAAACGTAAAGGTGCTGGTATTCCATTAACAAATACGGTATCCATGCCTTTTGATGCATATGATGAAAATACAGATTCACTTTCATTAATTGAAAGTTATTTAAATAATACAAGTAGTGGTGTAGACCTTCCAGCTGCCATTATTGTTGAAACAGTACAAGGAGAAGGTGGAATTAACGCCGCAAGTGACGAATGGTTAAGAGGTATCGAAAGTATAGCAAGAAAATTCGAAATATTGCTAATTGTCGATGATATTCAAGCTGGTTGTGGACGTACAGGTACATTTTTCAGTTTTGAACGTGCTGGTATTACGCCAGATATCGTTTGTTTATCCAAATCAATTGGTGGATATGGATTGCCAATGGCGATTACCTTATTCAAAAAAGAGTTAGATATTTGGGCACCAGGTGAGCATAACGGAACATTCCGTGGAAACAACTTAGCTTTTATCGCAGCAACAGAGGCACTCACTTATTGGGAAAACGATCACTTTTCAGATGAAATTGATAAAAAAGCAGCTTTAATTGAAGCTTTCACAACAGAAATGGTGCAGAAATACCCAGAAATTAAAGGTGAAACTCGTGGACGTGGTTTAATGCAAGGTGTTGCATGTCATGTCGATGGTGTCGCAGAAAAAATTTGTGCTGCTTCTTTTGAACAAGGATTATTAATGGAAACATCTGGTCCAAAAGATGAAGTATTCAAGTTTTTACCACCTTTAATGATCGATGAAGAAGGACTTAAAAAAGGATTTCAAATAATCGAAAATAGTATACAATCAATCGTAGAAGAACTGTAGGAGGAAATGAAACATGATCGTAAGACATTTAAAAGACATTCTAGATACAGAAAAAGAAGTAAAAGCTGATACTTGGTCTAGTAGAAGATTATTATTAAAAGATGATAAAATGGGATTCTCATTCCATGAAACCATCATTTATGCTGGAACAGAAACACATATCCATTATAAAAACCACCTTGAAGCAGTATACTGTGTCAGTGGGGATGGGGAAATTGAAACCATTAAAGATGGAAAAGTGTACCCTATTACAGATGGAACAATGTATGCATTAAATGATAATGATGAACATTATTTACGTGGTGGGAAAGAAGACATGCGCCTTATTTGCGTATTTAACCCACCATTAGTTGGAACGGAAACACATGATGAAGACGGAGTATATCCGTTATTAGAGGATTAATTTACAAAAAAGCGGCTAAACACAATTTGTAATAATGTGTTTAGCCGCTTTTCTATATGATAACTTGTTATTTTAGTTCTCCAGTCCAGCCATTCATTCCATCCACCATGTTTATACAATGATATCCTTGTGCTTCTAAAAACATTTGTGCCTTCGCACTACGTCCCCCAGCCGCACAAATTAAAATATATTCCTTTTCTTTCTCCAGTTCTGTATACCTATCAGCAAATTCACTCAAAGGTATGTTTATTGCACCGGGCACCATACCGTTTGCTACTTCATCTAATTCTCGAACATCTACAATATGAAGTGTTTCCCCAGCGTTCATTTTTTCTTCTAATTGTGCTGCTGTCATCTCATTCATTTAAAACTTCCTTTCTGTTCCTTTATCTACTTTTCACTAATAAATTTACTGCTTCTTGCACAACATCTTCTTCTGTTCTATCTTCTAATTCATCCAGGTTTTGAATACATTCAATAAGATTCGCACTTACAATAACACCTATAACACGATCAATCGCTGAGCGAGAAGCAGATAACTGTGTAATTACATCCTTACAATCTTTATTTTCTTCCATCATTTTAATGATGCCTTTCACTTGTCCTTCAATTCGTTTCATTCTGTTTATTACCTTTTGATCATACTCCACGTTATGCTCCCCCTTCTTCTCTATTTTATATACTACATTCAGTTTATACCCTTACAGGTATGATGTCAACGAATAATTTTAACAAACTTCCGTCCAATCATGCCGAAATTACGGCAGTTTTATCATTTTTTTGTCAAACGGATAAAAACGATAATTGTAAACGCATACATAGAGCGCTTACATCATTTGGCACGGAACTTGCATATATAATTAGCGAATAAACATTTTATTCAAAAAATATATTTTTAGGAGGAATAGGAAATGAAAGCAGCAGTCGTTCATCAGTTTAAACAAAAGTTAGAAGTGAAGGATGTTGATATTCCAACACCTGGTCACGGTGAAGTACTGATCAAAATGGAAGCTTGTGGTGTTTGTCATACAGATTTACACGCGGCACATGGAGACTGGCCAGTAAAACCGAAACTCCCTGTAATTCCTGGACATGAAGGTGTTGGACTTGTAGATAAAGTCGGTGAAGGAGTTACATCATTAAAAATTGGAGATAGAGTCGGAATCCCTTGGTTATTTAAGGCTTGTGGCGAATGTGAGTATTGTTTAGCAGGCCAAGAAACATTATGCATGGATCAATTAAATGGAGGGTATTCCGCAGATGGAGCATTTGCCGAATATTGTGTTGCACCAGCTGATTATGTTGCACGTATCCCTGATGGGGTAGACCCGATCGAAATCGCCCCGATTTTATGTGCTGGCGTAACAACTTATAAAGCATTAAAAGTATCTGGTGCTAAACCTGGAGATTGGGTAGCAATTTATGGAATCGGTGGTTTAGGACATGTCGCATTGCAATATGCAGTTGCCATGGGCTTTAAAGTGATTGCAGTAGATATTCATGATGAAAAATTAGAACTTGCAACAAAATTAGGCGCTGATTTTACAGTCAATGGCATGAAAACAGATCCAGTTGAAGCAATTAAAGAAAAAACTGGAAACGGTGTGCAAGCATCGATTAGTGTCGCTGTTACAAAAGTAGCGTTTGAACAAGCATACCATTCTGTGAAACGTGGTGGATCAGTGGTCCTTGTCGGATTACCGAATGATTCTATTCCAGTACCTATTTTTGATACGGTGTTAAATGGTGTCAGTGTAAAAGGTTCTATCGTTGGTACGAGAAAAGATATGCAAGAAGCATTACAGTTTGCAGCTGATGGAAAGGTAAAAGCAATCGTAGCAACTGGAAAATTAGATGATATTAACGATATATTTGACAGAATGGAAAAAGGTGAAATTAACGGGCGAGTTGTCATAGAGTTTTAGTTATCCACCTATTAAAATGATCATCATTTAATACTTTTTACGGTTCTACGGAAAAATAGAAATGAGGGAAACATAATGATATATGAACAACCTGGAAAACCAAACGCACTAGTTACATTTAAAACAAAATACGATAACTATATAAATGGAGAGTGGGTGGCTCCCACACATAATCAATATTTTGAAAATGTGACACCTGTGACAGGGGAAGTATTTTGTGAAGTAGCCCGTTCAACGAAAGAAGATATTGATATTGCACTAGATGCTGCGCATGCAGCGAAGGATGCCTGGGGAAAAACGTCACCAGCAGAACGTGCTGCAATTTTAAATAAAATTGCGGACCGAATGGAAGAGAATTTAGAAAAGTTAGCAGTAGCGGAAACATGGGATAACGGAAAAGCTGTAAGAGAGACATTGAATGCAGACATCCCACTTGCCATTGATCATTTCCGTTACTTCGCTGGAGCAATTCGTGCCCAAGAAGGTACATTAAGCCAAATCGACGACGATACAGTCGCATATCACTTTCATGAGCCATTAGGAGTAGTTGGTCAGATTATCCCTTGGAACTTTCCTCTTTTAATGGCTACGTGGAAAATTGCACCAGCATTGGCAGCTGGTAACTGTATCGTATTAAAACCAGCAGAACAAACCCCTGCATCGATTCTCATTTTAATGGAATTAATTGGGGACCTATTACCAAAAGGGGTTTTAAATGTCGTTAATGGTTTTGGAGTGGAAGCAGGAAAACCGTTAGCATCAAGTCCACGTATTGCTAAAATTGCTTTTACAGGTGAAACGACAACTGGGCGACTCATTATGCAATACGCATCTGAGAATATCATCCCTGTCACATTGGAATTAGGTGGAAAATCACCAAATATTTTCATGAAAAATGTGATGGACAAAGATGACGACTTTTTAGATAAGGCAATTGAAGGGTTTGTCCTTTTCGCTTTAAACCAAGGTGAAGTATGTACCTGTCCATCTCGTGCTCTAATCGATGAAGCTATTTATGAGGAATTTATGGAGCGCGCATTAAAACGGGTGGCACAAATAAAAACAGGCAATCCACTCGATACGGAAACAATGATGGGAGCACAAGCTTCTACCGAGCAACTAGAAAAAATTAAATCTTATTTAGATATCGGAAAACAAGAAGGTGCAACATGTTTAATTGGTGGGGAGGAAAATAAAATCGCAGGCTTTGAGAACGGGTATTATATTAAACCGACCGTTTTCAAAGGAAATAATAAAATGCGTATTTTCCAAGAGGAAATATTCGGACCAGTTGTTTCCGTTACAACATTCAAAGATGAAGAAGAAGCACTCGACATTGCCAATGACACATTATATGGTTTAGGTGCTGGTGTTTGGTCACGGGAAGCAAATAGCGCTTACCGCTTCGGTCGCAATATTCAAGCTGGGCGTGTTTGGACAAATTGTTATCACGCATATCCAGCACACGCTGCATTCGGTGGCTATAAGAGTTCCGGTATTGGGCGTGAAACACATCTAATGATGTTAAGTCATTATCAACAAACGAAAAACCTACTTGTTAGCTATAGCGAACAAAAACAAGGCTTTTTCTAAGAAACTAAAAAAACTAAAAGGATATAAGATGAATTCCCCCTCATCTTATATCCTTTTCTTTTAATAAATATCTCAATTGACGTGGGGTAATTTCTAATGCCTCGGCCGCTTTTTGCCTATTTCCAATATACTTTTTCAACGCTTTATGAATATATTGCTTCCCAATATAATCTTCTAGTTGGTGAATTTCTTCTAATATTGGTTTTAATGGAAAAATTTGTTCGTCTTTCCACATGTTTATCACCATTTGTTGAAAAGCTTGTATTTTTTCTTCAAAATTTACTTCTTCCATTTTCTTGCTTGTGGATATCTCATTGGACATACTACTAGTAAGATGTGAAAAATACTTGGCATCTATCATCTTCTCACCTGGTTCTAACAAGGAAACAGCACGTTTTATCATATTGGATAATTCTCTAATATTTCCTGGCCAATCGTATGTCCTTAACAACGTTTTAGTATCTTCATGCAACATAAGTGATTCATCCAGTTTATGTAAAAAGTATGTTGCTATCGGAACAATATCCTCTTTTCGTTCACGAAGTGGTGGAATATGTAATTCGACGACATTTAATCGATAATATAAATCTTCTCGAAATTTCTTTTCTTTTACCGCTTCCTTCAAGTCTACATTCGTCGCCGAAATAATACGGATATTCGTCTTTTTTAATGTTTCCCCTCCCACACGCATATACTCACCCGATTCAATGACACGTAATAACTTCACTTGTGTCGCCAAAGAAGCATCACCAATTTCATCTAAAAATAAAGTGCCATGATTCGCAATCTCAAATACACCTTTTCTTTCCTTTGTCGCCCCTGTAAAAGCCCCTTTTTCATGACCAAATAGTTCACTTTCTAACAGTGTCTCAGAGAGCGCTCCACAATTAATTCGTATATATGGTTGATCACTTCGATGGGAGGCAAGATGAATAAAATATGCAAATAATTCTTTTCCGGTTCCCGTCTCCCCTTGGATAAACACATTTATATTTTTCGTCGCAACTTTATATGCAAAAGTAAGTAATTGTTTCATTACTACACTGTTTTCAACGACCATTCCACTCATCGCCGTTAATTGCCTTATATCATCCTCCATGACAGTCGTCTGTCCTTCTAATAATTGATCCACTGTTTGCTCCAATAAATCAATATCATCGAAAGGTTTTTCAATAAAATCATTTGCACCTAACTTAATGGCATCTACTGCGACTTTCACTGTACTATATCCTGTCATGATGATCGTTTTACATGAGGATTGTTTCTGTTTGATATGTTCTAATATTTCTAATCCATTTCGATCTGGTAACTTAACATCAATCATCGCTAAATCATACGTCCGTTCTTCGATTAATCGATCATAATCCGTTCCACTGTACCCAACCGATACATGATAGAACTTTTCTTCAAAAAAATAGGTTAAAAAGTTTCCAACTGTTTGCTCATCATCAATGACTAAAATATGTACCATGAAATCCCCCCTATTCACATTTCGGTAATTTTATCGTAAACGTACTTCCTACACCTTTTTCACTTTCTACAAGAATTTCCCCATGATGGGATGCAACAATCCCTAAACTGACGGATAAACCGAGTCCAGTTCCTTTTTGAACTTCCTTCGTCGTATAAAATGGATCAAAAATTTTTTGTTTTTCAGATTCTGTCATTCCCATTCCATTGTCTTGAACGGATAAATAAATGGCATCCGCAGATTCTCTGGATGAAATAATAATTTTTCCATCGTGACGATTCAACTGTACTAATTCATCTTGTGCATTCAGTAATATATTAATGATAACCTGTTCAATTTGTTGAATACTTCCTTGAAATAGCGATAAATTTTCTTGTAAATCTGTCTCTAATACAATATGATTTTGCGAGATTTGATATCCTACTAAACTTAATACGGTTCTTACTGCTTCATTCATAGAGCATGTTTCAAATAAATATGCATCCTGCCTTGAAAAAGTTAACAAGTTGCGTACGATATTTTGACATCTTTTCCCTGCTCCTAATACATCTTCCAATAAAGTCGTTTCCACTTGTTCATTTGCTTTCCGTAATAATAATTGTGTATTCCCTAAAATTGCTGTCAGTGGATTATTTAATTCGTGTGCGACTCCTGCAGCCATTTCTCCAATTGCGGCCAATTTGCTCGATTGAATTAATTGCATTTCATACAATTGCTTATTCGTTACATCTTTCATATACAGAATAATATGATATAATTCATTTTCATCATTTAAAGCTGGATACGCATACACTTCATACGTTTCTTCCGCAATCTTTATTTCTTCATATGTCACTTGCTCGGTTGATGCACAACGTTGAATCATACTTTGCGTTGGAAGCATCGTTTCATATAGTAATGTATGGATATTTTCAACACAATGATATTTCGTTAATAAAGCACTACCAGCCTCATTCGCACGTAAAATCTTGCCGTTTACGTCCACTAACACGATCGCATCAAGTACCGCCGAAAATGTTTGTTCCCATTCTTCCTTACTTTGAAGTATTTTTTGATATAAAAATACGTTTTCTATTGATACAGCTAGTTGGTCACTTAATTGTTGAAAAAAATCAATTTCAGCCTGATCAAAGGTTAAAGTTTCTTCTGTTCCCAAACTAAAAGTCCCGATAACATTTCCTTTAGACCGCAGTGGAAAAATGAGTATTTGCTGTAAACCTATATGTAAAAAAGACTTATCTTCTGTATAATATTGTTCATCTGATAAATGGTAATTTTTATACTTATTTTGTTCGACTACTTCCCAATAGATAGATTGTTCAATTGGTATAAATGTTCCAATATACGGATATGTCGTATAGGTTGGGTATACGCTCGTCACGTATAATTCATCCATTTCCTTTTCATATCGATTCAAACTTAATCGATGAAATGGATAAATTTTATTCAACTTCTCCAAAATATGACATAACATTTCATCCATCGACATTTCTATATTAAAACTTTTCATTACATCATTAATGATTTCAAGCTGTGTATTTTTCTTTTCCAACTCTAAAATCGTCTGCTTTAATTGTGTATAATAATTTTGTTTAGAAGATTGAACTCCAACGAGCTTGTCTATTAACTGTTCTCTTTCTATCATTGATATCGCCTCACAATGCTTTCATAAATAAATTTTCGATATCCTCTTTCGTAATATCCCGTGGATTCGTAATAATACATGCATCTTTTAATGCAAATTCACTTACAATTGCAGCATCTTTTTCAGTTAAATGTAACTCACTTAATCGTTGTGGTGCACCAATTTGTCTCGACAATGCCTGTACATGTTCTACCGCTTTTTCTCCAGCATTTAATATCGTAAGGAACCGTTCGTCAACACCAAGTAATGTAGCGATATCGACAAATTTTTCAGGCATTGCTACGTAATTGAACTCCATCACATAAGGAAGTAAAATTGCATTTACATCCCCATGTGGTAGTAAAAATCTTCCACCAATAGCATGACTCATCGCATGTACTGCTCCTAATATGGCATTGGAAAAAGCTAGCCCAGCTTGTAAACTTGCCATCGCCATATTTTCCTTTGCTTCCCTATTTAACTTAGAAGCTACCGATTGGCGCAAATTATCCGCAACAAGTCTAATCGCATTTCTTGCATGTACATCTGATAAAGGGGTTGCAGCAATACTTACATACGCTTCTATGCCATGTGTTAACACATCCAATCCTGTTGTTGCAGTTAGAAGCGCACTCTTCGTCATCAAAGTTTCTGGGTCTACAATCGCAATATCCGGAACAAGTGATTTTGAAATGATAGTAAATTTTCGTTCACTGTGAGAGTCGAGTATAATGGAAAACTGTGACACTTCTGATCCTGATCCAGCTGTTGTCGGTACCATCACTAATGGAGGTAATGGGGCATTAATTTTATCCACCCCTTCATAATCGATAATATCCCCTCCATTTGTCGCTAAAATTGCAATAGCTTTCGCTACATCAATTGCACTACCACCACCGACCCCTAATATTGCGTCACATTTTGAGTCTTTATATGCATTATATCCATTCTGTACTTCGTAATCTTTTGGATTTGATGTTAAATCCGAAAATACTGTATACGCTAGTCCGACTTTATGACAGGAATTCTCTACTTCTTTTAACCATCCCTCAGCGATAATTCCATTATCTGTCACAATAAGCACATGTTGCGCACCTAAGCGAAGACAACTTTCTCCAACTTGTGACATGGCCCCTGTCCCAAATATAACTTCTGGCATGACGAACTTATGTATTTTCACGAAAATCCCTCCACTCAAGTAATCTGAATATTCATTATATCATAATTATTCGCCCTCCTCTTTCATAGAGTAGAGCAAATAAATCGCTTTCAACCCTCACTAGGTTGTGAAAGTAATAGAGAATAAGAGGGGATAAAATAGAGAGGTAATTTTAGTTATCACTCGGAATGATTCAATAAATTGGCATCTCACATGCAGTGCCAGCAAAAGAGGTGTGGACAACTATACAACGGCATGTTCGCTATAGTAGAACTCCTAAATAGTACAATAAAACAAATTACTTCATAAAAAAACGATGACCTTTAAAAAGATCATCGTTTTTATTCTATTAATATGCATCTCTATTTCTATTTCTAATTCTATTTTTAAAGTTATCCCAACGTCTAGTACTTAATTCAATCAATGGCTCTGTAACTGTCATGAAAAACTTACTTGATAACAAGAATACAATGATGACAGTAATTGCAATGACCCCGATAAAATCAAATATGTTCGACACTTGAATAATATCTTCTTGTCGTAAATATTGTACGATAAAACCGTGTAGTAAATATACGTACAATGTTCGTTCCCCTAGTTTTGTGAAGGAGAATCGTTGCTTCGGAATCCATGCTAGGACACTGAAGGCCATGAGTAAAGAAGTCATATATACTGTAAATCTAAATACACTTCCTCCCCACTCAACTCCTAAAGCACCATATGACTTAGATGCTAACAACCAGTCTGTATTTACATCTGGTAAATAATAGATTGCTACTGCGAATACAGTCATCACTACAAGACTAGCAATTTTTATTGGAACACGTTTTAATGCCATCATTTGTTGTTCAGACATCCAATACCCGATTAAGAAATACGGGAAAAAGACGAATGTTCGTGACAAACTAAACATATGTCCAATCGAATCAAAATAACCAATCGTCACACCGATAATGATTGCAACGATAATTCCAACGACAGGACGTACATGTTTATATAAAATTAATAACATATGCCAACAAAACAAGCTAAATAAAAACCATAATGACCAGTGCGGATAAAAGATACTATCGACTAACCAATCTTTTTTATCGATTAAAAAGTAATACCCTGTATAAACTACCTGAAAAATAACATACGGGATTAATAGTTTTTTTGCTAATGCTAATAGATATTTACTATCACTAGACCCTTTTGCGAAATAACCTGCAATCATAATAAACGCAGGCATATGGAATGTGTAGATCCATGTATACAATGTTGCCAATGATTTCGAATCAAATGTTAATGGTTGAATAATGTGTCCAAAGACGACCAACGTTATTAATAATAGACGTGCATTATCAAAAAAAGCATTTCTTTCCATACCATTCACCCTTTGTCTTCAACATTATCAAAATATTCTCTACTACATACCATACCCGAATTTTTCTTATAGTATGTCTATATTTCGCTTATTTAATCAAAGTGTAAACCGTTTGTAAAAGTCAGCTTCCTCTGTAATATTTCGACAAAATTCTATTATTTCCTGGGAAATAATAGAAGATTCGATATTTTATTGCCCAATGCGAATGACATTTTGTTGACGTTCTATCGTACCAATCACACTCATTGCTGCTAAATAACTTGTACTTGGATTGGAAGGTAATGGATTGTTTTCAATCGTAAAACTAGCTTTTCCAAATGCGCCTTCCACCTCAATTGTATGGGTATTTTTGGTGGCATGAGGATCAGCAATCATCGTCACTTTTGTTCGATCAAATCCAATTCCAGCAAGCGATAATGCAATAGAAATATTTATATTTTTTGGATATATTGCAATAGCTTCCCGTGCACTTCCTTCAAAGGCAATTTTTTCTTCTGTCATCGGTTCTTTTACTAATGTATGTGCTGCTTTTCGTGTCGTTAAGGATACATGTTCCACATTTTTTGTTGCCAACACATTTTGCACTAAGTCTAATCCACCAATCGACCCTGATGGTAAAAAGATATTCCGATTATTTTTCTCTGCAATAGATGTTACTTTTTGTGTAAATGCATTTTCTACAAAAGCACCGATGCTAATAATAATGACATCTTTTTGTTCGATAATTTGTGGCACATACGCCTGTACCGCCTCCACTGTAGCTGCTTCTACAACGATATCTACACCAGAGTCGATAAATGCTTGAACATCCGTAAATAAAGGAACATGATATTTATTGCCAAACTCACGATATTTTTCCATATCCCTTACAAGTATACTCGTTACTTCATAGGTGTGATCTTTTTCATTCTCTAAAATATAATTTGCAATAGCTCCTGCTCCAATAATTCCTACTTTCATCGTATACACCTCTACATCTGTTTTTTATAATAAATCAATCCGTTTTTTCTAATTTGTGTCACTTTTTGTAGTGTATACAAGCGGTCTAAGTGACCAATTACTTCCGACATGACTAATGGGAGTAATGGTTCATAACGTTCCTTATACATTTCTTTTGCAATTTCTGCTGCTGTTTTCTCTTCATATAGTAAGGAGATAATACGCTCCGCCTTCGTTTCTATACGTTTTAATTTTTGGTCAATTAACCCGATCGGATCATGTATAATTTCACCATGTCCACTATAGGCAATGGCTGGTTCATACGCACGTAATTTTTGTAATGATTGTTCATATAATACTAATGACTTTGTGCGTCCCCCTGTTTTATCCAATTCCACCAACGCATTACTCGGCGAATGTGACAAAATTACATCTCCAACATATGCCGTTTTACTTTGTTTATGCCAT
>NZ_JBBKBG010000042.1:0-17899 GCF_037892545.1 Pseudogracilibacillus sp. ICA-222130 | reverse complement strand
TAAAATCCCATTATAAAGATAGCTAGCAACATCTTTATAATGGGATTTCTTATTATACATTTATTTGTTAGCGAAAAACTCTTCCGCTTTCGTTAAATAAATTTCATCTTCTGGTCGTAAATCATATTCCTCTACAATTGCATCAACTGGACAAACAGCGACACATGCACCACAGTCAATGCAAATATCTGGATCTATATAAAATTGATCTGGTCCTTCTTCGATACAATCGACTGGACAGACACTAACACACTCAGCTGCTTTTTCTGCACCACACGGTTCTAAAATAACGAATGCCATTCATGTACCCTCCTTCAATTCAATTCGCTTCCTTTCTCCATCATACACGAAAAAAGCCTCTTTCGTAAACTATTTACGTTGAAATTCAGAAAATTTTCATACAATAACGCACATTTTTTAATGTATTGTAAATTTGTGGACAGTACTGTCTAAAGATGTCGCTTGCTCGGTTAACTCCCGGGCATCTTCTGCCAATCGATGGACTCCCTCTACTTGCTTCTCTAAATTCGCTACTGTTTTAATTACTTGTTCTGTAAAACTTTCCGCAATCGTATTAATATCTTCAATAATTTCTTCTAAATGTGCGCCATCTTTCGTTAACTCTTCCGCATAAGCACTATTTTTCATGACCGCTTCATTCGATTGATTAGAAGCTTTATTTAACTGTTCAATCGATCTACCAGCAATTTGTACGATTTCTATTCCTTCTTGGAAAGTATCTTTATTCGTCGTCACTTGATGCACAGCATCTTTCATTTCTTCCCGTGTTTTCTCTAATTGTACAAAAATATCTTGGGCAAATGCATTCGTATCTTCTGCTAACTTCCGTACTTCCGTTGCCACAACAGAAAACCCACTACCAGCCTCTCCTGCTCGTGCCGCTTCAATCGACGCATTTAAAGCTAGTAAATTCGTCTGTTCCGCAATTTTTGTAATTAATGACACTTTTTGAATGACTTGATCGACATCTTCCGCAACAGCACTAATCGTCTCTGCTGATTGTAAAATCGATCGTTCTAATTGTAACAACTTTTTTTCGGACTGTTGAATCGCCCCATGCCCTTCTTCTGCTGCTTTATTTGCTTCTTTCGAAATAGACAGTGTATCTTCGATTTGTTCATCCATATTTTTCACACCACGAATCATCGTTTGTACCATCGCACTTGCAGACTGTAACGAAGCAAGTTGATTTTCCGCCCCACTTTGAAACGATTGCATCGTCTCTGCAATTTGCTTAAATGTTTCGGATAAATTAGTCGCCTCGTCCCGTTGATCTCTACTAACCTTTGTAATCATTTCAGATGATTGCGCTAAATCTTCCACCATTCGTTTCATTCCAATAACCATCTTATTAATCTCAAAACCGATTTGATAGAATTCATTCCGTGATTGATTTTGAATTTCCTTCGTCAAATTCCCAGCGGAAATTTCTCTCGTCATCGTTTGCCATTTTTGATGTGCGCGCATCACATATGTATACATACTATAAGTAACGATAAACCCACCAATTAAAACGCTTATACTAATAACGATACTTGCCCTTGTATCTACTTGTAAAAACCATGCTAAACCATAAATAAGGATTGCTGGTACGATTGCACACAATGCGAGCATAGGAAGCAATACTTGTTGGTGTACAATTCGTCCTATGCGCAAATTATATTGTTTTCCATTAATGGTCACAAGTGGGCATGATCCATCAATTAATACTTCCCCTGTTAATCGTTCATACACTTGCAAAAGTCCTTTGGATGTATTCGCAGCTTGTAAGCCGACATCATCTGAAAAAATCGTCCCTTCTAATAAACGATTCGTATGAATATAACTTTTTCCTGTTGTATCAACGATCACAAAATATTCATCTCGTCCTAATGCCCGATCTAATTCTTCATGTAATGCTTGGTAATTTTTCTCAAAATCTGCATCTTGTTGTATGAGGTGTTCAATTTGCTTTGCAGTTTTTTCTACTTTCATTAATGCCTGTCTAGCTTTAGACGTTTTAATTAATTTCTCCAATGTAGATCCCCCCATATATCGAATATTACAACTATTATCATACTACATTTGTACTAGAAAGTCATTAGGAGCCATTTATATTGATAGGGTAAAATACCTATTTGCATCGGAACATTTTTCGGCTTTCTACATAAGGTATAAGGACAGTCGTTTTAAAAAGGACTTGATAGGAATGAAACATATCCAACTATTATTCATTGTGCTTGCAGTTAGTTTCGATAGTTTTATGATTGGTATAAGTTTTGGGATGAAAAAAATTAACGTGCCACTTCGTGCATACATCGTTATTTTTCTTTTATCATGTACGGTCGTTTTTACGGCAATGAAAATAGGCGACTTATTCGGTTTATTTCTACCTGAAAAATGGACCGATGTCATCGGCAGTTTTATTTTGATTAGTTTAGGATTATTGCTATTACGTTCTAATCACCGTTCTACGTCTGAAATGAGCTTTGACAAAGATCAATCTAAACATATTTCTTTAAAGGAAGCTTTCTTTCTCGGATTGTTTTTAACGATGGATGCGTTCGGGGCTGGATTTGGGGCAGCGTTTTTAGCTTTTCCACCAATTTTTCTAGCTTCAATGATCGCTTTAGCAACTGTTTTATTGCTTTTTGGCGGCATCACTTTGGGGAAATTTTCCACAAAAAATCAAACAATCGCATCTTTGTCTTACATGCCACCATTTTTATTAATGGCAATCGGACTTTATCATTTACTAGCGACATTATTGAAATAAACATGAAAAGTCGTTAAAAAGGTGACACTGTACAAGAAATACGTACTGTGTCACCTTTTACACAAACAAAATGTAATTTATAAAGCTTTTATAGAGGCACCATCGACAATTAATTGTTGTCCGGTAATATATGTATTGGCAAAGGATGCTAAGAAAACAACTGCGGTCGCGAATTCTTCTGGCGTACCGAAACGACCGAGCGGAATTTCTTTTAATGCTTCCGCTTCTACTTCCGCAAAAGATTTCCCTGTTGTCTTAACTGTATTTTCTAACAATTGTGTCATACGATCTGTACCAATTTTTCCTGGACCGACCGTGTTCACTAAAATATTTTCATCAGCAAACTCTTGTGCTAAGCTTTTCGTTAAGCCATATACACCTGGACGTAATGTATTAGAAACGATTAAATTATCAATCGATTGTTTAATGGATGAAGAAGTAATATTTACGATACGACCAGCTTGTTGTTTCTGCATATAAGGTAAAACATGTCTCGTTGCACGAACGACGCTAAGTAAATTTTGTTCGACAGATTTCATCCAAATATCGTCTGTCATATCTAAAAATTTGCCTGCCGGTGGTCCCCCGGCATTATTAATCAGAACATCAATTGTTCCAGCTTGATGGACAACCGTCTCAATTAATTGTTCAATTTGTGCTGCATCACTCATATCACAAGGAACTATATAAATAGCATGATGATTTGTTTCTTCGATTATTGCTTTTTTTGCCTTTTCAAGTTTTTCTTCATTTCGACTACTAATAAAAACGGTTGATCCTTCTTTTGCGAAAAGGGTTGCTACGGCCTTTCCTAATCCTTGACTTGCCCCAGTTACAAGGACAACTTTATGTTGCAACAACAGGTCCACGTCTAATTCCTCCTTCTATTCTTTCGTCTCATTGTACCATATTCCTATATGTCATACGGTTCCATGCTATAATAAGATTGTATAATGTATATAGATGAGGGTAGATAATATGTTTAAAAATGAGTGGAATGAAGTAAGATCAGGATGGCTTATTTTAGGTGCCTTTGTCATCGTTCTCGTCGGGCAAATTATGTTTACATTGCCAGGCATGACTTTTTTAAATTTAATAGAAATGGCTGGGCGTCATAATGATACTCCTAATGTATTTTTACAAAGCCCGTTTACTATTTTATTCACTCAAGGAGCAGGAACATTTGGTGGAATTGCTGCTACTTTTATTGCTTATCGAACGATTAATAAGAAAAATCCGAATAAGATGTATGTACAAGGCCGTGCATCCGATTTATGGACAGGACTTATTCTAGGAGCATTATCGATTACTATTTTATTCGTGTTTTTGTACAGTACGAATCAAATTGTCCTAATAAATCCGATTAGTGAACCGAATATTACAAGTGCTCTCTTCGTTTATTTTATTCTGTTCATTCTTGTTAGTTTATTTGAAGAAATTTTATTCCGTGGATATGTGATGAATACGATGCGTGCGAAGCATAATAAAAAGGCCGTCATTTACATCGTGTCCGCACTATTATTTACATTTGCACATGTATTCAATCCAAATATCGCTATTCTAGGTCTGATCAATATTTTCCTCATTGGATTGTTATTCGCTTATATGTTTGACCGCACGAGGAGTTTACTTATGCCAATTGGGTTTCATTTCACATGGAATTTTTTCCAAGGATCGATATTCGGGTTTCCCGTAAGTGGATTAGATCCCCACGGATTATATAAGATAGATGTAACAACGGATCTTCCGTTGTTAACTGGAGGGTCATTTGGTTTAGAAGCGAGCATATTGACAACGATTATAATTGGCATTAACTTTATCATCGTAAAAATGTACACGAAACAACATATGCGAACTCTTTAAAGGCATATTTGCGAAACATATACAATTATGAGAAGATAAACGAAGTATCTGTACGTGTAAAAGAAAGAAGGGTATATAATGGATAAATTAAACGTAGGAACAATCTATGCAATGCATGTGCTCGGTCAATTAGAAAATGACGACAAATATGTCGTTCAAAAAGGACGCACAGAGGCATTATTACATACAGAAAAATCGTATGACCCAGGTGATGTAGTCGATGTGTTTGTATACAAAAATGAACAAAAACAATTCATGGCAGCAGATCAAATTCCACCAGTAATCGTCGGTACGTATGGGTGGGTGGATGTTGTCGATGTGATCCCACATTTAGGCGCATATATTTCGATCGGGATAGGAGAAGATATTCTAGTGTTTAAAGAAGACTTACCAGCATTTAAGTCTGTTTGGCCTGAACCTGAAGACAAACTTTTTGTCACATTAAAAGCAGATAGTAAAGACCGTCTTTTAGCTATTCCTGCGAAGGAATCTTACTTCCAAGATATGTTTGAATTTGCCAACGATGTTGATTTAAATGAACAAGTGACAGGAAGGGTCATTCGAGTAGATCGTGAAGGAGCAGTTATTTATACAGAAGATGGCTATCGTGGTTTCATCCACTATACAGAACGTGAACAAGAACCACGTCTCGGTCAAGTTGTGACAGGACGTATCATCGAAGTAAAGGAAGACGGTTCGTTAAACATCTCACTACTTCCGATGAAACATGAACGGTTAGATGATGATGCGGAGAAAATTTATGCTTACTTAACAGAAGTTGGCGGTGAAATGGACTTTTGGGACAAAAGTGATGCCGAAGCAATTAAACGTACTTTCCATATGAGTAAATCCGCTTTTAAACGGGCACTCGGTCGTTTAATGAAACAGGGAAAAATTACTCAGCAGGACGGAAAAACAAAATTAAATTAAAAAAGCTTGTAGACGAAATGTCGTCTCAAGCTTTTTTCTTTATTACGCAACTTGTCTATATGCGTCCACAACTGCTGCAACCATCGTACTAACAGCTGCTGCAAAAAGACATGCGATTCCTAATCCACCTAGACCAGCGTCACCGTAAACAGTTACTTTCGAGTCTAAGATTGTAGCAAATAATAATAAAATTAGTCCTGCTGCAAAGAAAAGAAATCCCGGGTAATACGCAACATAGCTCTTTTTCGGTGTAGCTTTTACTAAGATAAGGCTTACGATAAGTAAAGCAGCACTTAGAATTGCACCGATTGTCAATGTAGCTGTAATCATTTCTTCACCTCATATATCCGTCGATATTTTATATACAATAACAGTTTACATTTCGGCGTGTAAAAAGTCAATCAAACAACTGTTGTACATAAGTTGTTCTTCCCTTTATGGCGTAATAAATTTCGTCGTCAATGCACCTAACTTTTCCACTTCGACTGTTACTTCATCTCCTGCTTTCATGTATACTCTTTTTTCTTTTGGCCAACCTAAAATTACGCCTTCAGGTGTCCCTGTTAAAATAATATCCCCAGGTTGTAATGTCATATGCGCAGAAATGTATGAAATTAATTCTTCACAATTAAAAATCATATCAGAAGTATTGGAATCCTGATGTACTTTTCCATTTACTTTTGCAGTTAAATGTAAATTGTTTGGATTTTCTATTTCGTCTTTTGTCACTAAATACGGGCCAACTGGTGCAAATCCATCAAATGTTTTACCTGTCATCCATTGAACACCATGTTTTTGTACATCACGTGCAGATAAATCATTTGTCGTACAATAACCAAATACATAATCTAATGCCTTTTCTTTTGTTACATCTTTCGCGGTTTTGCCGATGACGATACCTAGTTCTACTTCATGATCTAATCTTTCTGTCTGTCTAGGAACGACCACTTCATTTAAATGACCGGATAGGGCATTTTCAAATTTATTAAATAAAATTGGTATTTTCGGATACGGTGATTTCGTTTCATCGGCATGTTTTTTATAATTTAGCCCGACACAAATAATCTTTTTCGGTTCTGTGACAGCAGGTGCCCATTGTATGCTCTCTTCTTCCATAAAAAAAGCAGCAACGCGTGGATCTTCAACAAATGTTTGTAACACTTTTTTTGTTTCTTCTCCTTCACCAATGACATCCATTATATTGGTTGGAATATGTTCTTCATTTAACGATTCGGCAGCACTTCTTACATCTAAAATACCTTTATCTGTTTTTATACCTAAATGTACGTTTCCATTTTTTCGAAAATTCAATAATTTCATTTTATATGTACTCCCCTTTTTCTGTTATATGTATAGTGTAACAGAATATTCCATTATTTTTCATATAAAAAAGATTACACACCCGTTCAAATAAAGGTTTTTACTATAGGAAACATTGTTTCTTTCATCTCGTCTTGTTCCTCTTTGCAACATCATTGCTATAGACTCACACGATGTTTTCCTGTTACGATAGAATCATTAGAAAGAAGGGATGAACATGTATGCAACGAAATAGAGTCAAGCCAATCGTTTTTGCCACTTGGATTGGTATCATTGTAAACTTATTATTATCTATATTAAAAGCCGTTGGAGGAGTCTTATCTGGAAGTCGTGCATTACTTGCTGATGCGCTTCACTCAGCTTCTGACGTATTAAGTTCCTTCGTTATTTTATTCGGAGTAAAAATTGCGAATAAACCGCCAGATGAGGAACACCCTTATGGTCATGGAAAAGCCGAAAATATCGCATCTATTATCGTGGCAATTTTATTAATTGTTGTTGGAATTGAAATTAGTATTTCTTCCATTAAAGTATTTTACGGCATCGTCCCACCAGCACCATCTGTATTGGCATTATTTATTCTTTTAATTTCTATTGGAGTGAAGGAAGGTTTATATCATTACAAATCTCGTCTAGGAAAGAAGCTCAATAGTTCTGCACTAATTGCAGATGCATGGCATCATCGATCAGATTCCTTATCATCTATTGCAGCATTAATCGGGGTTGGATTATCTATCCTTGGGGAAAAACTCCACTTATCTTATTTTATTTATGGAGATGCGGTTGCAGGAATTCTCGTTTCGATCATCGTTATGAAGGTCGGTTATGATTTAATTAAAGCGTCGGCAACAGTCATTTTAGAAAAAGTATTATCAAAAGATGAAATCCAACATTATAAAGAAACAGTTTTTAAAATTGATCGCGTGAAAAGAATTGATCAATTATTTGCACGTACGCACGGTAGTTATATCATTATTGATATTAAAATTAGTGTGGACCCACATATAACTGTAAAAGAAGGCCACGATATCGCACGTGAAGTGAAAAATATATTAATGGATTCACATGTAGAAATAGAAGATGTGCTCGTACATATTAACCCATATTTCGATAGTGAGGGCGAATTGAATCATTAAATGCCGTTGTATAAAAAATCCGGAAATGCATAGAACCTTTATGTATATCCGGATTTTTTCCTTACATTTTAAATGTGTCGTATGTTCTTGTAATGTATGTGACATTTCAACAACATCGGTAATGAATTTCGTCAATTCATGGGCCAATCTAGCCATATTCTCTCCTACTTGTTTTGCGACAGCTTCGTCCCCTGCTTTCATTTTGTCCATATCGCTTGGATTAATTGCTGTCGTAATGTTTGCACAACCGAATGCTTCGACACCAGCTGCCTTCTTCACTTCTTTATCATTTACTGAATACATTGATATGAATAATACGATAATACAAAAGAGCATAATAGAAGCAATGATCGTAGTATCTTTCTTCATCATGACGTCTTTTCTGTCCTATATCATATTTTCTTTATAAATGGTTCCATATAACTAGAAAAATAGTATTTCATAAATCATCCACATAAAAATAGGCGATAAAATAAAAACTTTTTACTACTCATTGTCATACAATATGGTATTAAAAATACGGAAAAGAAAACACGATTTCAAAAAATTTTTTTGATTTATAAAACAATTCAATCATTTTTAACATTTCGATTTACAAATTTTAAAATTTGTATTATGATGAAATCACCAAATGTTGCATACGGTAAAAACTTTAGTTCATAGCTAAGTTAATGTGGTATACACAACATATATTGAGAAGGTGAAACAATGGGAAAGAGTATAGATGTCCGAGATTTAACCGTCTCGTATGACGGAAATGAAGTATTACAAGATATTTCATTTTCAATAAAAAGTGGACAGTTGATTGGTATTATCGGTCCAAATGGGGCAGGAAAATCTACTTTGATGAAAGCGATGCTTGACCTCATTCACCGGGACCACGGCGATGTTCGAATTGATGGGAAAAAAATTACGAAAATGAGAAAACAAATTGCCTATGTTCCCCAAAGAAGTAATATTGACTGGGACTTTCCAATATTAGTACGTGATACTGTATTACTCGGCACGTACCCAAGGTTAGGTTTATTTAGACGACCAACAAAGGCAGATAAAAAATGGGCAGACGAATGCCTGGATCAAGTGAATATGTTGGATTATCGCGACCGACAAATTGGGGAATTGTCCGGTGGTCAACAACAACGTGTCTTCCTAGCACGTGCACTTGCTCAGCAAGCAAATTATTTCTTTTTAGATGAACCATTTGTTGGAATTGATGTGACAAGTGAAAATACTATTATCACTATTTTAAAGGCACTACGTGATGAAGGTAAAACCGTTTTTGTCGTTCATCACGATTTGACGAAGGTGGAACAATATTTTGACCAATTATTATTAATTAATAAAAAACTAATGAAATATGGCAATGTAAAAGAAGTAATGCAAAAGGAACTGATGTCTTCTGCATACAATATTGATTTTAATATCATTCAATCGATGGGAGGCGAGGCATAGTGGATTTCATCAATGATTTAATGAACTATGAATTTTTACAACGTGCTTTCGTCACTTCTGTTATCGTCGGAATTATTTGTGGTATTATCGGTTCATTTATCATCTTGCGAGGGATGGCTTTAATGGGAGATGCCATCTCACATGCCATTTTACCAGGTGTGGCGATTTCTTATATGTTAGGAATTAATTATTTTTATGGTGCAGTCTTTTTTGGAATTTTAACTGCTGTCGGAATTGGAGTTGTTAGCCAACATAGCCGAATTAAAAATGATGCATCTATCGGTATCGTATTTACAGCCTTTTTTGCACTTGGTATTATATTAATTGGAAAAGCGCAAACGGCAACAGACTTAACACAAATTTTGTTCGGAAATGTGTTAGCTGTTCGATCATCCGATATGATCATTACGATCATTATCGGCATCATCATTATTATGTGTGTCGTCATTTTTTATAAAGAATTACTCGTCAGTACATTTGATGAGACATTAGCGGCCTCTTATGGTCTACCAACAAAATGGATTCATTACGGCATTATGTTACTACTTACACTTGCAACGGTCGCATCTTTACAAACTGTTGGAGTAGTACTTGTCGTAGCGATGCTGATTACACCAGCATCCACTGCTTATTTATTAACAAACCGCTTTTCGGTCATGATTGTACTATCTTCATTTTTTGGTGCATTATCATCTGTCATCGGATTGTATATTAGTTTTCAATACAATTTATCTTCCGGTGCAGTCATCGTAATAGCAGCAACGATTATCTTTATAATCGTCTTTATTTTTTCACCCAAACAAGGGGTGTTATTCAAAGCTTTACGTACGAGAAAAATACGTGTACATTAATGGAAAGAAGGGAAAAAATTGAAACAGAAAATGAAAAGAATGACATTATTAACAGTAATGATGGTATTATCTTTCATTTTAGTTGCATGTGGTGGCAACAATAATGAGAAAGAAACAACTCCTACAAATGGAGAAATAAAAGTTGTCACTTCATTTACCATTTTAACGGACATGGTAGAAACAATTGGAGGAGAGAATGTTTCCGTTCACAACTTAGTACCAACTGGGACAGATCCACATGAATATGAACCTTTACCAGAGGATATTAAAGCTGCAACAGATGCAGATGTGCTATTCTATAACGGTCTAAACTTAGAAGGTGGAAAAAATGGTTGGTTTGGGAAAATGATGGATGCAACAGGACAAGATTGGGATAATGCATATGAACTAACAGAAGGGGTAGAACCTGAATATGTTGTTAGTGGAGATGGCAGAGAAGAAGAAATTAATCCACACGCATTTTTAGACCCACATGTCGGAATAAAAATGGCTGAAAATACAATCGATGCACTAATTGAAATTGATCCAGACAATGAGGACTACTACAAAGAAAATGGAGAAGCATATGTTGTAACACTCCAAGAAATTGCTGATGAATATGAAGAAAAGCTCGGAGAAATTCCAGAAGAAAACCGTGTACTTGTTACAAGTGAGCAAGCATATCAATATATGACAAAACGATACGGACTCGAAGAAGGATTTATTTGGGCAATTGATACAGAGGAAAATGGTTCACCAGAACAGATTAAATCATTGCTCGCGTTTATTAAAGAACATGAACCACCCGTTTTATTCGTTGAAACGAATGTAGATACACGTCCAATGGAAACTGTTTCAGCTGAATCAGGTGTTGACATTTTTGGTGAATTATATTCGGATGAAATTGGAGAAAAAGGTTCAGAAGTTGATACGTATGTGAAATTTTTACAATACAATATCGATACGTTATATGAAGGTTTAAAGGGAGAATAAACCATCATTATTGGCTCTAATGATGGTTTATGATAAGTAAATGTTGACGAAAAAAACTTGCGATTATTATTATCGCAAGTTTTTTTCTATCTTCTTCCTACTGTTATGGTCGTTCTTTAAATCGCGAAATAGATTGATCCGCTAACACTACAAGTGTCATATCATCCATCGGTGGATTATGTAATCCTGCGCGAACATCACGATAATACCTTTGTAATGGATTTTTTGCTGATAAACTTCTTGCCCCAACAATTCTCATTGCAAGGTCTACTACTTTATTTGCTTTATTAACGACAGATACCTTTACAGCACCAAGTTCTGCCTTCATCGTCTGACGTACATCATCATCACTTTCATCCCATTTTCTTGCAACACGGTATAAAATAGATTCCATTTCTAATAAAAGCAATTCAATTTCACCAATTTTATGTTTGACAGTCGGAATATCTGAAATCGTTCCTTCTATATTCGCTGGAGAATATGTCGTTGCAAATTGTAATGCTTCTCTCATTGCACCTTTTGCAATACCTAAATAACAAGCTGGAATATGAAGCAACCACCCTTGTGCTCCCTTATCCCCTGGCGTTAAATAATGTAATAAATCATCTTTAGCTACCTGTACATCTTTCAATACAATATCATGACTTCCTGTTGCCTGCATTCCGACCGAATCCCATGTTTCTACTACTTCTAACCCAGGTGTATGACGAGGCACTAAAAAGTTCCCCACATCATCTGTTCCTTCTATCGATGCTGTTACAGCAAAATAATCTAAAATCGGGGACAATGTCGTAAATGATTTTCGTCCATTTAACACCCATCCATCCTCTGTTGCAACTGCATTTGTTTGTGGACGATTTCCACGTGTTGGACTTCCTGTTGCAAGTTCTGTTGCAGCACTATTTAATAGGACATTTTTTTCGACGACTTCTTTTGCATAGGAAGCATATTTTTCCTCGTCCCATACATTCAATTCAGCAACATTTTTCGTAATTCCCATATGCCAACCAATCGATAGACCAGTCGAACCATCATAGGATGCAATAATTTCTTGAGCCTTTAACATCTCTACTAAACTAATTTCTAAGCCACCATATTTTTTAGGTACAGTTGCAGCCGGATAACGAATCGCTTTTAAATCTTCATAGTTTTCATATGGAAACGTTCCTTCTATATCATGTTTATATGCTCTTTCTTTAAATGCCTTTGCAGTCTCTTCTATTAATGCTAATCTTTCCTTTTCTGTTTGTGCTTCAAATATCGTCATTTGAATCCCTCCTGTAAATAAATAGTATCATATATTCGATTTTATGCATCTGGCATTAACCAATTTGGTAAGAATAAAAATAAATCTGGAACAAATACTCCAACTAAAATAATTCCTATCGTAATAAGTAAAATTGGCATAATACTTACGAATGCACGTACCGTTGAAATTTTTCCAATTTGTGTTGCAATTAATAAACAAATCCCATACGGTGGTGTCACCATCCCACAAGCTAAAACGAGACATGTAATAATCCCAAGATGGACTGGGTCTAAATTAGCCAAATCTCCTAATTTTGTAATAATCGGCAAGAATATAATAATGGCTTCTAATGGACTTAAAAACGTTCCAATAATAAGTAAAAATAAAACTAATAATAAAAAGATACCTGTTGAAGAGGTTGTTATTCCCATAATAAAATTGGCAACTAATTCTGGTGCTTGTAAATAGCCAATGAGCCAACCCATGATGCCCGCACAAGCTACCGCAAACATTGGTAATGAATATTGGACTACCGTCTCTTTCAATAGTTTTGGTAAGTCTCTTACTTTCAACGTTTTATACATGAACATTAGAAGTAATGCATAAAAAACGGCAATAGCAGCCGCTTCTGTCGCGGTAAAAATCCCTGTCGTAATCCCACCGATAATAATGACTGGTAAGAGCAATGTCGGAATCGCTTTTCTAAACGAAACCGTCACTTCCTTCACTGTCGGCTTCGGATATGCAGGATAATCATGTTTCTTCGCTAAAAAATATGTATATGTCATCTGTCCGAGTGCAATTAAAACACCAGGAACTATTCCAGCTAAAAATAATTTTCCAATAGAAACTTGTGCCATTGCTCCGTAAACGACCATCATAATACTCGGTGGAATAATCACACCAAGTGTCGAGGAACATGCTGTAATTGCGACACTAAAACCTGCATCATATTTTTCCTTTTTCATCGCTGGAATGAGAACAGGCCCAATCGCTGCTGTATCTGCTGCAGCTGAACCGGATAAACCAGCCATAATCATACTTACAAAAACATTAATATGCGCAAGCCCACCACGAATATGTCCGACAATTACACGAGAAAATTGTAACAATCGCTCTGTGATTCCCCCATCATTCATCAATCCACCTAAAAGTAAAAAGAATGGGACAGCAAGCAATGTAAAATTATCGATCCCTGTATAAAACTGGTTAATGACACTTGTAAATGGTAAGTCTAAATAAATGATAGTAATAATGGATGAAATTCCTAAAGCAAAGGCAATCGGTACACGAATGAACACAAGAATGAAAAATGTAATTAATAGTAAAACGAGTGGATTCATACTTGTTCCCCCTTATGCTTGCGTAATCTTTGTAATATTTTCCAATCATTGATAAATTGTTCGACTGTAAAAAGGAACATGAAACATCCACTCACCGGAATTGCGGCAAAAGTATAGGAAAGTGGAATCGTTAATACCGTTGAATATCGTGATAACCCCATCTTCGTAAAAGAATATCCATGCACGACCATGACATAGATTAGGGACAAAACGATAATATGTGCGAACAAATCAAAAACTAAGTTCATTTTTATTTTATTTGGCGCTAAATCAACCGTGTAATGTATTTTTCTTCTTACAGCAACTGCAGCCCCTAAAAATACTGTCCAAATAAAACAAAGAACCGCAACTTCATCTGCCCACATCATCGGCACGTGGAAGAAGTTACGAATAATTACTTTTAATAGTACAACGACAATAAATGTCCCTAATAATAAAAATCCTATCGTTAATAATAATTGTTCGATTCGATCATTTATTTTTTTTAGCATATCAAAACTCCCTTTAAAAGAAGATGAGATAGATAAAGATTCATATATTGTATTACAAGAAATGTGACACGAAGAGATATATTCCCATTATCGTGTCACTTTTATCGTTTCATATTGTAATATCACTAACCATGACACATTTATTCTTTCAATTCACGAACAATATCTACTAATTCTTCTGCATCTAGTTGAGCTGCTAAGTCATCATGTAACGGTTCTAAAATTTCAACGAATTTATCACGCTCAACTTCTGTAATTGTCACTTCACGTTCTTCTAACTCTTTGAACAATTCTTCATCGAATTCTATCCCTTTTTCAGTTCCTAACTTTGCTGCTTCTTTTGCCACTTCATCAATAACTTCTTGATATTCTTCTGGTAATTTATTAAATGTTAGTTCACTCATTGTAAAATGTGTTGCCATATATAAATGCTCTGTCAAACTAACATATGGTGCTACTTCATATAATTTACTTCCTGTATATCCACTTAATGTACTTTCAAATCCTTCTACAACACCCGTTTGAATGCCGGAATATACTTCATTCCAAGATAATGAAGAAGGTAGTGCACCTAAAGCAGACCAAATATCATTTTCAATCGGTGAGCCTGGTAGTCGCAATTTAATTCCTTTCAAATCATCTGGACTTTTTATTTCTTTTTTGTTATTCGATAAATAACGTGTTCCCCCACCAGATAGAGCGAGTAATTTCACGTCTAAATTTTTATCGACAAATTCTTGTTCAAAGTATTCGAACAATGGGCTATTTTCATCAATTGCACGTTCAAAATGATCCATATCTTCAAATAAATAAGCTAACCCAAAAATTTGCAATCGTGGTACGAATGAAGCTGCGTTTTGTGTTCCACCAATAACAAAATCGATGGTTCCTAGACGCATCTCATCAATCGTCGTTTCATCATCCCCTAGGGACCCACTATGGTGAATACTAATCGTCACATTTCCGTCTGTTCGTTTTTCTACTTCTTCTTTAAAATACTCCGCTGCGTCTAACCATGGATGTGGTGCTGAAACAACAGTCGCCAAACGGAGATCAAATTGTTCACCTTCTTTAGCTGCGCCACCCTGATCATTTTTAGTTGTATTTTCATTACTACATGCCACCATAACTCCTAAGATAATAACTAAAATAAAGGCTAAAACATGCTTTTTCACTAAACTTCCCCCTATTCGATATTATTCATATGAAATAACTATGAATTAATATATCATTATTACAACCAACTTACAAGGAATTATCAATAGATTTCATTATTTTAAGAAAAAATGGAATTATCTCTCTATTCTTTCTCTTTTTTGAACAAAAAGTTGTCTGAATGTTATATAATAGAGAGGAAAGATTTTTGTTATTTTTTTTAAGGGGATAGTATGATGAGTAAACAAGAAATTAACGTACAACTAAGAAAAACATTAAAAGAAAAGCCTACTGGAGAATTGCAATTCGGTCATAGCTTTACAGACCATATGTTCATTATGGACTATGAAGGTGAGAAAGGATGGCATGACCCAAGAATCGTCCCTTACCAACCGATTACATTAGATCCAGCTTCCATCGTCTTTCATTACGGTCAAACGGTGTTTGAAGGATTAAAAGCATATGTTGCAAAAGACGGTTCTGTCCAATTATTCCGTCCTGAGAAAAACTTTGCACGATTAAATCATTCCAATGACCGTATGGTTATTCCACATATCGATGAAGTATTTGCATTGGAAGCTTTGAAAAAATTAATAGAAATTGAAAAAGATTGGGTACCGACAGATGAAGGTACGTCTTTATATATTCGTCCATTTATCGTTGCTACAGAAGCTTACTTAGGCGTAAATCCTTCTAATGAATACAAATTTATGATTATTTTATCACCAGTTGGTGCGTATTATAAAGAAGGAATGAACCCTGTTAAAATCGCTGTTGAAAATAACTATGTTCGTGCAGTAAAAGGTGGTACTGGAGAAGCAAAAACAGCAGGAAACTATGCTTCTAGCTTAATGGCACAAGAAATCGTAAGTAAAGATGGGTTCGCACAAGTTTTATGGTTAGATGGTGTAGAGAAAAAATATATTGAAGAAGTAGGAAGTATGAATGTTTTCTTTAAAATAAATGGCGAAGTAATAACACCTGCATTAAATGGAAGTATTCTACCAGGAATTACTCGTGATTCTGTGCTTGAAATGTTACACCACTGGGAGGTACCAGTAACAGAACGCCGTATTTCTATGGCAGAAATTGCTGAAGCACACGAGAATGGTACTTTAGAAGAAGTTTTCGGAACAGGGACAGCTGCCGTTATTTCCCCTGTTGGACAATTAACATGGGAAGGAAAAGATTATATCGTCAACAATGGCGAAACCGGACCAATTGCAAAAAAATTATTTGATACATTAACAGGTATTCAATATGGTAGGATAGAAGATCCATTTAATTGGATTGTGAAAATCGACTAAAGTAATTTGTAACACATGCTTGAAATGGCGTATACATATTGTCCGTTATTTCATGCATGTTTTTTCATCATCATGGAATGTTAAAATTATAAGGAGGAGAAAATAATGTCACGTGAAAAAATTGCAGTCATTGGCTCAGGATTTACCGGTGCAACTACTGCACTATTTTTAGCTCAAAAAGAACTTGGGGATATCGTCTTGATTGATATTCCTAATATGGAAATGCCAACAAAAGGTAAAGCATTGGACATGTTAGAGGCAAGCCCAATCCAGTCATTCGATAGTAAAATTACCGGCTCCTCAAACTACGAAGAAATACAAGGCGCAAAATTAGTCATCGTAACTGCTGGAATTGCACGTAAACCTGGGATGAGTCGTGATGATTTAGTTACGACAAATGCTCAAATTATGAAATCCATCGCAAACGAAATAAAAACATACGCGTCAGATGCTTATGTTTTAGTATTAAGTAATCCTGTTGACGCAATGACTTACACATTGCTGAAAGAAACTGGCTTTCCTAAAGAACGAATTATCGGGCAGTCTGGAATCCTGGATACTGGAAGATTCCGTACATTCGTAGCGGAAGAGTTAAATCTATCTGTAAAAGATATTACAGGATTCGTGCTTGGTGGACATGGAGATGATATGGTACCACTTATTCGTTATTCTTACGCTGGAGGCATTCCTTTGGAAAATCTAATCTCTAAAGAAAAATTAGATGCAATCATTGAACGTACACGCAAAGGTGGTGCGGAAATCGTCGAGCTACTCGGTAATGGTAGTGCCTATTACGCACCAGCTGCGGCATTAACAGAAATGGCGGAAGTAATCTTAAAAGGGCAACGACGTATTTTACCTGCTATTGCTTATTTAGAAGGCGAATATGGTTTTCACGATCTATGTCTAGGTGTTCCGGTCATTTTAAGTGATAAAGGGATTGAAAAGGTAATCGAATTGGATTTACTAGAGAATGAAAAAGATGCATTACAAAAATCAGCCCAATCCGTTCAAAAAGTAATTGATATTTTATAAACAGAAGCCACGTCCATTT
>NZ_JBBKBG010000041.1:0-18450 GCF_037892545.1 Pseudogracilibacillus sp. ICA-222130 | reverse complement strand
CGAACAACAGTTTGTTTACAAATGAGTAGACAGACTGTTGTTTTTTTATGTTTACTTTTCATATATGGACGTATAAGAATCGCTCATAAAAGAAATACTTTTAAAAGTTATCTTTTTATCGTATAATAAAATAAAGTCAAATATGGTCAAATCATATTTAATAAGATGATTAATTGGAAAGGAGTGAGTAAGGTGAGCATTTCAGATATTATTGAACAATATTTAAAAGAAATCCTTCATGCAAATGAAAAGAAAGTGATTGAAATTAAACGAAGTGAGATTGCAAATCAATTTGAATGCGTTCCTTCCCAAATTAATTATGTCATTAATACGAGATTTACATTTGAAAAAGGATATTTAATTGAAAGTAAACGTGGTGGTGGTGGATATATCCGTATTACACGTGTCGAATATCAAGATGAATTTCAATTAATCGATGAAATTATTGCAATGATCAATCCTGCGGTATCTGAGCAAGGTGCATTAGATGTGTTAGAACGTTTACGTGAAAAGAAATTAATTAATTTAAGAGAAGAGCATCTTATTATTAGCGCATTGCAAAGAGAAGTTTTAAACTTACCTTTACCAGAAAGAGATCATTTACGAGCACGTATCTTAACGAATATATTAACTACATTAAAGTATATTAATAGTAAAGGGGAGGAAAGGGATGGAATGTAAAGAATGCCATGAACGTCCCGCAACACTTCATTTTACACAGTTTGTAAATGGACATTTGCATGAAGTACATGTTTGTGAACATTGTGCAAAGAAACATGGTTATCAAAATCAGCAAGAAGATGTATACTCCTTACATGACTTATTAACAGGACTTTTTCATATGAATCCTTCGAATGTTGCACTTGGTAATGAACCATTTGTTAGAAAAAAAGAAGTTGTAACATGTCCGACATGTCAATTAACCTTTGAACAGTTTCAAAAAAAAGGTAAATTTGGATGTGCAACATGTTATGAAGTTTTCCAACCAAAATTAAGTAATGTATTAAAAAGAGTGCATAGTGGAAATACGAAGCATACTGGTAAAATACCTGTTCGAAAACGAAAAGAAATTTATGCCAAAAGAGAAATTGCACAGTTGCGACTTCAATTGAAAGAATTAATTGACGGGGAAGAGTTTGAACAAGCAGCAATTATTCGTGATGAAATAAGAAAGCTTGAAAGTCTAAAGGGCGGTGAGCAATCATGACTTTAGAATCTTTTATGAAAAAAGCAATTAGCCCATGGATGACAGAAGATGGTCCAGAGAACGATATCGTTTTAAGTACAAGGATTCGTTTAGCAAGAAATTTTCAAGAAGAGGTTTTCCCTGTATATGCATCGGGTAGTTCATTAAAGAGAGTAAATCAATTTATGCAACAAACGTTTGAAAATACTTCTTTTGAAATGTACGAACAATTAATGCATATAAAAATGGACCAACTTTCACCAATATCAAAACGAGTATTAGTGGAGAAGCACTTGATTAGCCCTTATTTAATGAAAGCAAAAGAAGCGAGTAGTCTTATTTCAAAAAATGAACAGTTATCAATTATGATCAACGAAGAAGATCATTTACGAATTCAGTTGTATTTTCCAGGTTTTCAATTATCTAAAGGGTTAGAAGAAGCATTTCGTATTGATGATTGGTTAGAAGAAAAAATTGATTTTGCTTTTGATGAACATGTTGGCTATTTAACGAGTTGTCCTACAAATGTAGGGACTGGACTTCGAGCCTCTGTCATGCTACATCTCCCTGCGCTTATTTTAACGAAACAATTAAATCGTATGATGCCGGCGATTAATCAGCTAGGCTTTGTTGTAAGAGGGATTTATGGAGAAGGTAGTGAAGCATTAGGAAATGTGTTTCAAGTATCAAATCAAATAACATTAGGAAAGACAGAAGAAGAGATTGTATTAGATTTAGAAAGTGTTATTTTAAAATTAATGGAGGCGGAGCGAAAAGCACGTCAGCATTTATTAAATCATTCACCTATTCATGTAGAGAATAAAATATACCGAGCATATGGCCTTTTAAAACATAGTCGCATTATGGAATCTGCAGAGGCTGCTACACTTATTTCTCATGTCCGACTAGGAATTGATTTAGGGTTTATTGAAGATGTATCACACCATATTTTAAACGAATTAATCGTACTTACTCAACCAGGATTTTTACAACATTACGCAAAAAAAGTGTTGACAGCCGATGAACGCGATATATTACGAGCTACATTTATTCGCGAACGGTTAAATTTGAATTAGTAGGGGGCGTTTACATATGTTTGATCGATTTACAGAAAGGGCGCAAAAGGTCTTAGCATTATCTCAAGAAGAGGCCATTCGCCTAGGACATAATAATATTGGAACAGAACATATTTTATTAGGATTAGTAAGAGAACGCGATGGGATTGCAGCAAAGGCATTAAAAGAACTTGGATTAGAAGTAAATCAAATTCAACGTGAAGTAGAACATTTAATTGGTATAGGAAATGGTGCCGTACAATCTATTCATTATACACCAAGGGCAAAAAAGGTCGTTGAATTGTCACAAGATGAAGCGAGAAAATTAGGTCATGCATATGTTGGAACAGAACATATTTTGTTAGGGCTTATTCGTGAAGGAGAAGGTGTTGCTGCTCGTGTACTTCATAATTTAAATGTCAGTTTAAATAAAGCGAGGCAACAAGTTCTTCAGTTATTAGGAACAACAGAAGCACAAGGTTCACATCAAGGGAGAAATAGCCAGGCACAAAGTGCGAGCACTCCGACATTAGATTCTTTAGCACGTGATTTAACAGAAAGCGTTAAAGAAGGAAAAATTGACCCTGTTATTGGTAGGGATAAAGAGATTGAAAGAATTGTACAAATCTTAAGTAGACGTACGAAAAACAATCCTGTCTTAATCGGTGAACCAGGTGTTGGAAAGACGGCTGTTGTAGAAGGATTAGCACATCAAATTGTGCAAAATGAAGTACCTGAAACATTACGTGATAAACGTGTAATGATTTTGGATATGGGTACAGTTGTGGCAGGTACAAAATACCGTGGGGAATTTGAAGACCGTTTAAAAAAGGTGATGGATGAAATCCGTAATGCCGGTAATATTATTTTATTCATTGATGAGCTCCATACATTAATTGGTGCTGGTGGAGCAGAGGGAGCAATCGATGCATCGAATATTTTAAAACCATCGTTAGCACGTGGAGAGATCCAGTGTGTTGGTGCGACAACATTAGATGAATACCGTAAATACATTGAAAAAGATGCTGCATTAGAGAGAAGATTCCAACCGATTCAAGTAGATGAGCCTTCTACAGAAGAAACGGTGCAAATTTTACGCGGGTTACGTGATCGGTATGAAGCACATCACCGAGTAACAATTACAGACGAAGCAATTGAAGCTGCGGCTGAGTTATCAAGTCGTTATATAACAGACCGTTTCTTACCAGATAAAGCAATTGATTTAATCGATGAGGCTGGTTCACGTGTTCGTTTACGTTCTTATACGATTCCTACGAATTTAAAAGAATTGGAAGAGGAATTAGAAAAAATCCGTAATGAAAAAGATGCTGCTGTTTTAAGCCAGGAGTTTGAAAAGGCTGCTTCATATCGTGATAAAGAACAAAGGTTAAAAGAACAAGTGGAAGAAACGAAAAACAAATGGAAAGAAAAGCAAGGAAAAGAAAGTTTATCTGTTACGGAAGAGGATATTGCAGTAGTCGTATCGTCTTGGACGGGTGTTCCTGTTGTAAAGTTAACGAAAGATGAGAGTGATCGACTATTAAATATGGAAGAGATTCTACACGATCGCATTATCGGACAGAAAGAAGCTGTTACAGCAATTTCTAAAGCGATTCGCCGTGCTCGTGCAGGATTAAAGGATCCAAAACGCCCTATCGGGTCATTTATTTTCTTAGGACCAACAGGGGTTGGAAAAACAGAATTAGCTCGTGCACTTGCGGAAGTAATGTTTAATGATGAAGATGCGATGATCCGGATTGATATGTCAGAGTATATGGAAAAACATGCGACGTCCCGTTTAGTCGGTTCTCCTCCAGGATATGTTGGGTATGAAGAAGGAGGACAATTAACAGAAAAGGTTCGCCGTAAACCATATTCGGTCGTCTTATTAGATGAAATTGAAAAAGCCCATCCAGAAGTATTTAATATTTTATTACAAGTATTAGAAGATGGACGACTAACAGACTCGAAAGGTCGTTTAGTAGACTTTAGAAATACAGTGTTAATTATGACATCGAACGTTGGGGCTAGTGAATTAAAACGTAATAAATTTGTAGGTTTTAATTTTGGTGATGAGAAACACGAACATAAGGATATGACATCGAAAGTAATGGATGAAATGAAACGTACATTCCGTCCGGAGTTTTTAAACCGAATTGATGAAACGATTGTGTTCCACTCATTAGAAAAAGAGCATATGAAAGATATTGTGACACTCATGGTAGAGCAAGTGAAGGAACGTTTATCAGAACAGGAAATTAATTTCTCTATTACCGAAAAGGCAATTGAAAAAATTGCGGAAGATGGATTTGATCCTGAGTATGGAGCTCGACCATTACGTAGATCTATTCAACGAAATATTGAGGACCTACTAAGTGAAGAAATGTTAAAAGGAACCATCGCAAAGGGACAGGATGTAAAAATTGGCTTAAATAGTCGTGGAGATATTATTGTCTTACCGAAATAAAGCAGGGGAGCTAGTGATTTTACTATCGCTAGCTCTTTTTTAAAAAGAAAGCGAGGGAATATGTTGTCAAAGAAGAGAAAAACAGTATATGTCTGTCAGGAATGTGGACATGAATCTATTCGCTGGATGGGAAAATGTACGAACTGTAATAACTGGAATACATTTGTAGAAGAAGTGAAACAACCAGAAACGAATAAAACACGGGCAACGTTTGTGACGAGTAGTCAAAAGCCGTTAAAAATAAAAGAAGTCGTTTCAGAAAAGGAACCACGTATGAAAACGAAAATGGGAGAAACGAATCGTGTACTCGGTGGTGGAATCGTACCTGGTTCTCTCGTGTTAATTGGTGGGGATCCCGGAATTGGAAAGTCAACATTGTTATTACAAACATCGGCACAAATCGCAGAATTAGGTCAAAAAGTGTTATACGTATCTGGTGAGGAATCTGTACAACAAACGAAACTACGTGCAGAACGATTACAGGTAGATGCAGATGAGCTATATATTTATTCTGAAACGAACTTATTCCAAATTACACATCAAATTGAACAAGTAAAACCTGCACTCGTTATAATCGACTCGATTCAAACGATTTTTAAAGAGGAAGTAACGAGTGCACCAGGAAGCGTTACACAAGTACGTGAATGTACGATGGAGTTAATGAAAGTAGCAAAAGAACAAGGCATCCCAATTTTTATCGTTGGACATGTGACAAAAGAAGGAGCTATTGCGGGTCCGAGAATGTTGGAACATATGGTAGATGTTGTGCTTTATTTTGAAGGGGAGAGACATCATACATACCGAATTTTGCGTAGTGTAAAAAATAGGTTCGGTAGCACGAATGAAATGGGAATTTTTGAAATGAAAGAGCTTGGGTTACAAGAAGTGTTAAATCCATCGGAAATTTTCTTGGAAGAACGATCTCAAGGAGCGGCAGGGTCTACTGTTGTTGCGTCAATGGAAGGGACTCGTCCAGTACTAGTTGAAATACAAGCATTAATATCGCCTTCGAGTTTTGGAAACCCACGTCGAATGGCAACAGGGGTCGATTCCAATCGTGTGCCATTATTGATGGCTGTATTAGAAAAACGTGTCGGATTATTGTTACAAAACCAAGATGCATATATAAAAGTTGCTGGTGGGGTAAAGTTAGATGAACCTGCGATTGACCTCGCCATTGCCATTAGTATTGCATCTAGTTTCCGGGATCAACCGACTAATCCAGAAGATATTTTTATTGGAGAAGTTGGTTTAACGGGTGAAATTCGCCGTGTGTCAAGAATTGAACAACGTGTACAAGAAGCAGCGAAGCTAGGATTTAAACGTGTTATTTGTCCCGCGAATAATTTAGACGGATGGACATATCCTAGTTCTATTGAAGTAATTGGCGTAAAAACTGTACAAGAAGCATTGCGCATAGCGTTAGCGAAAAAAGGAGAAAATGCACCATTCTAAACAAAAATTAAAACATTGACTTTAGAAAATGTATGTGATAAAATTTTATGTTTGCCTCGTTGACTAGCATTTTGGGCTATGCTATCATTTATGTTACATTCCTATAACATTTGCAATTTTTTGTTATAGGAATGCTTAAATAGGGAATACTACGTAAAAGGAGGTGCAAATAGAAATGTTGAAAAAGATTATTCACGTGTTTTTTGTGATTACGGGTGGAACATTAGGCTTTTTATACATGCCTAAAGTAATTGGATTTTTTGATTTAACGGATATAAATTGGATTTTATCGCCATATTTCGGCTCTGTGTTAGGTGCAATTATATTTTTCTTTTTATCATATATATTAGCTGATTATGTGGTGAATTTTCTAAAATGGATTGAGGATGGGTTAATAAAACTACCAGTTGTCGATTTGTTTTTTGGTTCGATTGGTTTAATTTTAGGATTAGTGGTTGCATATTTAATCAATATTCCATTACAAGATATTAGTTTGCGTATTGTATCTGAAATTGTTCCATTGTTTTTAACGATTATTATTGGATATTTAGGATTCCAAGTCGGTTTTCGACGTCGGGAAGAATTTATGAATTTATTAACGATTTCTAGAAAAGAGCGGAATAAGGATAAAGAACATGTAGAAGATATAAAGAAAACATCTGCTAGTGAAGTGAAACCGAAAATCCTTGATACGAGTGTCATTATCGATGGAAGAATAGCGGATATATGTCAGACGAATTTTTTGGAAGGAAAAATTATTATTCCACAATTTATTTTACATGAATTACAGCATATAGCAGATTCCTCAGACGTATTGAAACGTAACCGAGGTAGACGTGGTTTGGATATTTTGAACCGAATCCAAAAAGATTTAGATGTAGAAGTTGAAATGTATGAAGGAGATTTTGAAGATATTCCAGAAGTAGATAGTAAATTGGTGAAATTGGCAAAAGTGATGGATGGTATTGTCGTTACGAACGATTTTAATTTAAATAAAGTGGCAGACTTCCAGAATGTTCCGGTATTGAATATTAATGATTTAGCGAATGCAGTGAAACCTGTCGTATTACCAGGGGAAGAACTTGTCGTTCATGTCATTAAAGACGGGAAGGAACAGAAGCAAGGGGTCGCTTATTTAGATGATGGTACAATGATTGTCGTAGAAGGTGGAAGAGACTTTATCGGCAAGACGATTGAAGTATTAATAACGAGTGTCCTCCAAACATCTGCAGGTCGGATGATTTTTGCTAAACCAAAATCAATGGAAAATGCACAATAATGTATAAAAGAAAAACGAGGAAAATTTTAAATAATAGGATTCATCATTATATATTTTCAAAGAAATAATGTGTGAGTGAAAAATGAGGCGAGAGGATAATAAAATAAGTATATCTATACTTATGGCATTTGATTCGGACCTCATTATTTTTAGTTTGAAAATGGATAAGCGAAACGAACAGTCCATGATAGAAAAACCTTTATACAATTGGTGCTTTTTGCTATAATTAAAAAAGGTATTATGTATTTTAGAGAGGGGAACAAACAATCATGACGAACGAGATTCGAGTCCGATATGCACCTAGTCCGACAGGCCATTTACATATTGGAAATGCACGTACAGCATTGTTTAATTATTTATATGCAAGACATTTTGATGGAAAGTTTATTATTCGTACAGAAGATACGGATGCAAAGCGAAATGTTGAAGGTGGAGAAGAAAGCCAATTGACATTTCTAAAATGGTTAGGAATTGACTGGGATGAAGGTGCGGACATTGGCGGAGAGTATGGGCCATATCGTCAAATGGAACGTCTTGATATTTATAATCAATATATCCAACAATTATTAGATAAAGACCTCGCATACGAATGTTTCATGACAGAAGAAGAATTAGAAGCGGAACGCGAAGAACAAAAAGCGAATGGTCAAGTACCTAAATATGCTGGGAAACATAGTAATTTAACAGAGGAAGAAAAAGAAGCATTCCGTAAAGAAGGTCGTAAGCCAAGTATTCGAATTCGTGTACCATCAAATAAAACATACACATTTAATGATATGGTTCGTGGAGAAATCTCCATTGAATCAAGTGATTACGGTGATTGGGTCATTGTAAAAAAGGACGGTATTCCAACATATAACTTTGCCGTAGCCATTGATGATCATTTAATGAAAATCACACACGTATTACGAGGAGAAGAACATATTTCTAATACACCTAGACAAATGATGATTTATGACGCATTTGGTTGGGAATCTCCGACGTTTGGCCATATGACATTAATTTTAAATGAGGAACGTAAGAAGTTAAGTAAGCGTGATGAACATATATTACAGTTTATCGAGCAATATAAAAATATGGGGTATTTACCAGAAGCGATGTTTAACTTCATTTCTTTATTAGGTTGGTCACCAGTTGGCGAAGAAGAAATTTTTGATCAACAAGCATTAATTAAACTTTTTGACCCTGAACGTTTATCTACTTCAGCAGCCATTTTTGATCAGAAAAAATTACAATGGATGAACGGTGAATATATTAAAAAAGCGGATGTTGAGACAGTCATCGACTTAACATTGCCACATTTAATTGAAGCTGGAAAAATTGCGGCGGATGCTGATGAGGCGACAATGAATCGGGCGAAAGAAATTATTGCACTATACCAAGAACAATTACGTTATGGTGCGGAAATTGTTTCTTTAACAGAGCTATTCTTTAAAACAGAAATTGACTACGATGAAGCGGCTCAAGAAGTATTACAAGAAGAACAAGTGATTGAAGTACTACAAGTATTTACGGATAAGCTCATTCATTTAGATCATTTCGTACAGGAAGAAATTAAAGAGCAAATTAAAGCGACTCAAAAAGAAACGAAACATCGTGGGAAGAAGTTATTTATGCCAATTCGTGTTGCGACGACTGGTCAAACACATGGTCCAGAATTACCGAAAGCAATTGAATTATTAGGAAAAGATGTTGTATTAACTCGTTTAAATCAACTATTAGATACATTAGAAACGAAATAATTCACATTTTTATAGATGTATAATATAGTAAAAATAAACAAGTGAATAAATGAGAAATGAAGAAGAGGAAAAGTAAAAAGTTATCCCGTTTAAACAGAGAAAATCACCACTGGCTGAAAGTGATTTTAAACGCTACTTTTGAATATGCACCTCGGAGTTTCGTTATAGAAATGGAGTAGTATATAACGACGGCACTCTACCGTTATAGATAGAAGTGGGATATGGTTTACATATCTTAAACAGAGTGGAACCGTGCGTACAATGCGCCTCTGTGTAATGAAAATTACATGGAGGTGCATTTTTTTATTCATTAAAGAAGGGGGAATGTCTATTATGGGAATCTTTAAACGAATGAAAGAAGATATGGATGTTGTTTTTACACAAGACCCTGCAGCACGTACGTATTTTGAAGTGTTTTTAACGTATTCTGGTTTACATGCCGTATGGAATCATCGAATCGCACATTGGTTTTATAAAAGAAAGATGTTTTTTATTGCTAGAGCAATTTCGCAGTTGAGTAGATTTTTTACTGGAATTGAAATTCACCCAGGTGCAGTCATTGGACGACGTTTTTTCATCGACCATGGAATGGGTGTCGTCATTGGTGAAACATGTGAAATAGGGGATGATGTCACGATTTATCAAGGTGTCACACTTGGTGGTACAGGGCATGAAAAGGGCAAACGTCATCCTACAGTTAAAAATAATGCATTAATCGCTACAGGTGCCAAAGTATTAGGAGCGATTACAGTTGGAGAAAACTCGAATGTAGGTGGTGGATCTGTCGTATTAAAAGATGTTCCAGATAATTCGACAGTTGTCGGTATTCCTGGAAGAGTCGTAAAACAGGATGGAAAAAAGGTTTCACAAAAACTTGATCACCATCGATTACCAGACCCCATGTTAGATAAGGTGAAACAATTGGAAAAAGAAGTTGCCGTATTGCGTGAGCAACTAGAACAACTGAAAGAAAGGGAATGACAATGACTATTAAGATTTATAATTCATTAACGAATAAAAAGGAGATATTTAAGTCTATCGAGGAAAATAAAGTTCGAATGTATGTATGTGGACCGACCGTATATAACTATATTCATATTGGTAACGCCCGTCCTGCGATAGTGTTCGACACAGTTCGACGATATTTGGAGTATAAAGGGTATGAGGTCAATTACGTATTGAATTTTACAGATGTCGATGACAAAATTATCAAGCGTGCGAATGAACTCGGGGAACAAATTCAAGACGTAACGAACCGTTATATTAAGGCATATTTAGAAGATGTAAAAGCATTAGGTGTGAAAGAAGCAACCTACCATCCACGTGTAACAGAGGCGATGGACGACATCATCGATTTTGTGGCTGGATTAGTGGAAAAAGACTATGCATATGAAGTAGAGGGCGATGTTTATTTTAAGCCACGTGCCTTTGATGAATATGGAAAACTATCTGCACAATCAATCGATGAACTACGTGCCGGTGCACGAATCCAAGTAGGGGAAATAAAAGAGGATCCACTAGACTTCGCCTTATGGAAGCGTGCAAAAGAAGGAGAAATTGCTTGGGATTCACCTTGGGGGAAAGGACGTCCTGGTTGGCATATTGAATGTTCGACGATGGCGAAAAAGTATTTAGGTGAAACGATTGATATTCATGCAGGAGGACAAGATTTAACATTCCCACACCATGAAAATGAAATCGCTCAATCAGAAGCTTTAAACGAAAAACCGTTCGCCAATTATTGGATGCATAACGGATATATGAATATTAATAATGAAAAAATGTCTAAATCTCTTGGTAACTTTATTTTAACGAGGGATTTAATAGAAAAACATGATCCGATGGTTATTCGGTTCTTTATGTTATCTGTTCATTATCGTAACCCAATTAATTTTACAGATGTATTATTAAGTAGTGCCAAAGCGAGCTTTGACCGAATTCGTACGACATATGCAAACCTAGAGCATCGTAAACAATCTAGTGCAAACTTAGGAGAGAAAAGTGACAAGTGGCTTGAAATGATAGAACGTGCGAAGCATCAATTTGAAGCGGCAATGGATGATGACTTTAATACGGCAAATGCAATTACGACAATTTTCGACTTAGCGAAGGATGCTAATATTTATTTAGAAGAAAAACATACAAATATTGAATTACTGGAAGCATTCCAAGAAATGCTGGCAACATTGTTGCAAGTGTTAGGAATTACGATCGAACAAGAAGAAGCGTTATTAGACGAAGAAATTGATGCATTAATTGAAGAGCGTAATGAAGCACGTAAAGCAAAAAACTTTGCTCGCGCAGATGAAATACGCGATTTATTAAAGGAAAAGGACATCATTTTAGAGGATACAGCACAAGGTGTTCGTTGGAGAAGAGCGTAGTATGGGTGTAAATGCAAAACAGTTAAACAGTTTGGCGTTAGCTTATATCGGGGATAGTGTGTATGAACTATACGTTCGTAACCATGTCATTCTTACTGGAAAAGTGAAACCGAATCAATTACACCATAAAACCGTACAATACGTATCTGGAGTAGGGCAGGCGAAAGTTATCCATGCATGGTTAGAAGGAGATGTCTTAACAGAGGAAGAGGCAGCGATCGTAAGGAGAGGGCGAAATGCAAAGTCACATACGATCCCAAAAAATATATCTGTTGCAGACTATCGATATGCAACAGCGTTTGAAACGCTGATCGGCTATCATTATTTAGAAGGAAATGATAGCCGGTTAAATGAATTGATGCAATTAGCTGTTACATATATCGATGAACAAATTGCAGAGAAAGAAGGTAAGTGATATGTCAGATGAAATGATTATCGGACGTAATCCAGTTATAGAGGCTTTAAAATCTGGGAGAGAAATAAATAAAATACTTCTTTCCGAACAAATTAGTAAACAAACAGAACGGGAAGTGCAACAATTAGCGAAAAGGGCAAATACGATTGTACAAAAAGTGCCGAAACAACGATTAGATCAAAGGACAAAAGGAAAACATCAAGGGATTATTGCATATGTTTCGTCTTACACATATAGCTCAGTGGAGGATATGTTAAGTCGTGCACAAAAAAGAAATGAAGCTCCGTTTTTGATGATTTTAGACGAGCTGGAAGACCCACATAACTTAGGGGCAATTTTACGTTCGGCTGATGCTACTGGTGCACATGGTGTGATTATACCGAAGCGGCGTGCCGTTGGTTTAACAGAAACAGTAGCAAAGGCATCAGCAGGTGCAATTGAACATGTTCCGGTTGCAAGAGTAACGAATATCGCGGATACAATTGATCGCTTAAAAGAAGAAAATATTTGGGTTGTCGGTACAGACGAGCGTGGTTCGAAAGATTTTCGTACATTGGATGGCCATACCGCTTTAGCCATCGTCATAGGAAATGAAGGAAAAGGGATCAGTCGTTTAGTGAAGAAAAAATGTGATTGGTTAGTCCATTTACCAATGGAAGGATCTATTACCTCATTAAATGCTTCTGTCGCGGCAAGTATATTAATGTATGAAATTTATCGAAAACGACACCCCCTTGGTGATTCGTTATGAATGTAGTCGTCGTAGATGGTTACAATGTGATCGGGGCATGGGAAGATTTAAATCGCTTAAAGCAAAAAGATATTGGTGCTGCACGTCATAAGCTTATCGAAATGTTAGCAGAATACCGTGCATATACTGGTGATCGCATGATTGTCGTATTTGATGCGTTATATGTAAAAGGGATAGAACAAAAAACGTCACAATTCGACATTGAAATTATTTATACGAAAGAGGAAGAAACAGCAGATGAATGTATTGAACGACTTGTTCGTTCTTTAAAAACAGTGAAAAATCAAGTATATGTTGTGACGTCAGATTATTTAGAGCAAACGACGATTTTTAGTCGTGGTGCATTAAGAATATCTGCTCGTGAATTGTTCGCATATATGGACGATGTCGAAACAGATATCCAAGAGAAAATTGTCGAAGAAGAAAAACAACGACCAAGAAACAAAATTATTCATAATGAGACAAACTTACAAGCATTACAAGCATTACGGAAAAAATTGTCGAAATAGATATTATTCCCCCTAAAACTATCGGATTTACTTTATTTACAAAAAATTTAATTGACGTATGGAAATGACATACTGTATACTCATTTTTAGTATAGTGAGCATAGTGTGAAAAATGGTGAGGGGGAATATTTTTTGAAAACGATGGATCAACTAGATAGTCAATTACCAATTGGTGCTTTAGTTGATGAAGAGATGCTAATGCAGGTGCAACAAGGAGACGAAGTAGCTGCGGAATACTTAGTGAATAAATATGAAAATATTGTCCATAAAAAAGCGAATGCGTATTTTTTAGTCGGTAGTGAACGAGAAGATGTCGTACAAGAAGGATTTATCGGATTATTCAAAGCGATTTATGATTACGATAAAAATAAACGCTCCTCATTTAAAACATTTGCGGAATTGTGTATTACGAGACAAATTATTACGTCGATAAAATCAGCAACACGAATGAAACATTCACCATTAAATTCGTACATATCGATTTATAAACCAGTTTCGGATGATGAACATGATCGTACATTGCTTGATACGATCGTCGATGATGGGGCATTTGATCCAAAAGATTATGTATTGACAAAAGAAAAACTACGGACATTAAAAGTCGAATTGTTGAAAGCGCTAACTAAATTGGAATGGAGTGTTTTGACACTTTATTTGCAAGGGTTTTCGTATGAAGAAATCGCATCTGCTTTGAAGCGGACGGAAAAATCAATAGACAATGCATTGCAGCGTGTAAAAAAGAAAGTCGAACAAATAGAAGCAATACGAGAAAAGGAATAATTGTTTATTTTATGTACAGAAGCGTTTGTTATAGTGGAATGTATATAGCAAAAATTTTTCACAAATAATACAAGCCATTTTTCATACTATACTACATATACAATACGGGCGATACGAGGGCTGTACCCATTATTTCGTTGACAATGATTGCAATATCGTGCTACATTAATATAAGAAAAACTATGTTGGTGAGTAGAATGAATAGTAAAGTGATTTTAGCATGTGCAGAATGTTCAAGTAGAAACTACGCAACGAACAAAAACAAATTGACAAGCCCTGAAAGACTAGAAGTAAAAAAGTATTGTAAACAATGTAAGAAACATGTTTTACATAAAGAAACGAAATAGTGGCTTAGTTGGAGGAAGAAAGCGGATATGGTTAATTTTTTAAAAAACGTCTCACGTGAAATGAAAAAAGTTACATGGCCGAAAGGACCTGAACTAGTTAGTTATACCATAACGGTTATTGTAACGGTAGCGTTTGTTGCATTGTTCTTCGCAGTAATTGATTTAGGTATTACACAGATATTAAATAATGTACCTTTTTTTAATAAATGATGATAAAATTGTGCTATAATATAAATAATGATGGTGACGCATGTAAAACCCGGCTCTATGAACGGGTTTTTAATATGGTCTTTTTTTGCATTTCATCAAATTTTGAAAGGAGGAAATGAAAGCAATGGAAGCAAATTGGTATGTAATCCACACTTATTCAGGCTATGAAAACAAAGTGAAAATGAATTTAGAAAAAAGAGTAGAAACGATGGGAATGGAAGATAAAATCTTCCGAGTTATCATACCCGAACAAGAAGAAACAGAAATTAAAGATGGAAAAAAGAAAGTGTCGATGAAAAAGTCATTCCCTGGTTATGTACTGGCGGAAATGATTATAACGGATGACTCTTGGTATGTTGTACGTAATACGCCAGGTGTAACAGGGTTTGTCGGATCAAGTGGACAAGGGACAAAACCAACACCACTTTTACCGCATGAAGTAGATGAATTGTTGAAGAAAATTGGCATGGATAAAAAAGTAGTGAAAGTTGATTTTGAATTAAAAGAAAATGTGAAAGTAACAGCTGGTCCATTTGCAGATAGTATGGGGACTATAGAACATATTGATACAGATAAACAAACATTAAAAGTTCATGTAAATATGTTCGGTAGAGAAACGCCTGTAGAGTTAGAATTTTCTCAAGTTGAAAAATTAACTTAATTTCTTTTTAAGTCTTGCATTACATCTGTATATATGGTATAGTTTTTTGGGTATATAAAGATACTTATATTTTAAGTATATGGCATCACCATTTAACGTGATGCCTTTGTTGAGTGGGAGGGAACTTCTTTTATAAAGAGCGACCCAATTACCACATCACGGACTAGTTAGGAGGTGTGTTTCGTGGCTAAAAAAGTAATTGATATTGTTAAATTACAAATCCCTGCTGGAAAAGCAAACCCGGCACCACCGGTAGGACCTGCATTAGGTCAAGCTGGTATTAATATCATGGGATTCTGTAAAGAGTTCAACGCACAAACACAAGATAAGGCTGGTTTAATTATTCCAGTTGAAATTACGGTGTTTGAAGATCGTTCGTTTACATTTATTACAAAAACTCCACCGGCTGCAGTTTTATTAAAGAAAGCAGCAGGAATTGATAAAGCATCAGGAGAACCGAACAAAACGAAAGTTGCGACGGTTAAGCGTGATACTGTAAAAGAAATCGCAGAATCAAAAATGGAAGATTTAAACGCTGCTGATGTTGAAGCAGCTATGCGCATGGTTGAAGGTACTGCTCGTAGTATGGGAATTACGATCGAAGACTAATTCGACGTATCAGTGCCTGAGACGTGGGAGGTATAACCGTTACTACCACATTGAAGGAGGAAAAACATTGAAAAAAAGAGGAAAAAGATATCAAGAGGCTGCAAAGCTTGTTGACAAATCGAAACAATATGATATTGCTGAAGCAGTTGCTTTATTAAAAGAAACTGCAAAAGCTAAATTTGACGAAACTGTTGAAGTTGCTTTCCGTTTAGGTGTTGACCCTAAGCATGCTGACCAAAACATTCGTGGTGCTGTTGTGTTACCACACGGTACTGGTAGAACTCAGCGAGTTTTAGTTTTCGCTAAAGGTGAAAAAGCTAAAGAAGCTGAAGCGGCAGGAGCAGATTACATTGGGGATGCAGATATCATCCAAAAAATCAATGATGGTTGGTTCGACTTTGATGTAATTGTTGCGACACCAGACATGATGGCTGAAGTTGGTAAATTAGGACGTGTATTAGGACCAAAAGGTTTAATGCCGAATCCAAAAACTGGAACAGTAACATTTGAAGTTGAAAAAGCTGTTCAAGAAATTAAAGCTGGTAAAGTAGAATACCGCGTAGATAAAGCGGCTAACCTACATGTGCCAGTTGGAAAAATTTCTTTCGACGACGATAAGTTAGTTGAAAACATTGGAACGATTATTGAGACGATCGTAAAAGCGAAACCTCAATCTTCGAAAGGTACTTACTTACGTAACGTATCTATTACATCTACAATGGGCCCTGGCTTAAAAGTAGATGCATCTAGCTTTATGTAAAAGTTGTTGACAACGGACGGAAATTAGTATATATTAATTTCTGGTACAATAAAATATGTTATACCGTAGACAGTAGGTGCGATGTTGCTTAATTTCCTACCGAGGTGTTTTATTACTTTTTATGAATAATTTCTCATAAATAATAATGCCTCCATGTCTAAATGGAGGCTTTTTCTATAGTAAGAAACAAAAGGCTAACGTGTATAACGTGAAGAAAATAATAGGAGGTGTAGCAATGTCAGTTATCGAAGCAAAAAAACAAATCGTGGAAGAAATTTCAGAGAAGTTTAAAGAAAGTCAATCAGCTGTTTTAGTTGATTACCGTGGTTTAAACGTTGCTGAAATCACTGCATTAAGAAAAGAGTTACGTGATAACAACATCGAATATAAAGTATACAAAAACACTTTAACTAGACGTGCGGTAGAAAGTGCTGAATTAAGTGAGTTAAGCGAACAGTTAGTTGGGCCTACTGCTGTAGCGTTCGGTAAAGATGATGTTGTAGCTCCAGCAAGAATTCTTCACAAATTCTCTAAAGACCATGAGGCTTTAGAAATTAAAGGTGGAGTAATCGAAGGTAAAGTTGCAACACTTGATGAAATCAAGGAATTATCAACATTACCAGATCACGACGGACTTGTATCTATGTTACTAAGCGTGTTACAAGCGCCAATCAGAAACTTAGCGTACGCTACAAAAGCGATCGCAGATCAAAAAGAGGAAGCGGGAGAGTAATTCTCGCTTCGTAAAAACATTATTAGGAGGAAATAACAAATGACTAAAGAACAAATCATTGACGCGGTTAAAGAAATGTCTGTTTTAGAATTAAATGAATTAGTTAAAGCAATCGAAGAAGAATTTGGAGTAACAGCTGCAGCTCCAGTTGCAGTAGCAGGTGCAGCAGGCGGTGCTGAAGCTGCTGAGGAAAAAACTGATTTTGACGTAGTCTTAAAAGACGCAGGTGCTTCTAAGATTAAAGTTGTTAAAGCAGTACGTGAAATCACTGGTCTTGGATTAAAAGACGCAAAAGAATTAACAGACTCAGCTCCTAAAGCTATCAAAGAAGGCGTAGCGAAAGAAGAAGCTGAAGAAATGAAAGCTAAATTAGAAGAAGCTGGAGCAACAGTAGAATTAGCGTAATTTAAAAAGAAAAGCTCGTCATATTATTGGCGAGCTTTTCATTTCTATCAAAACCTCACATAAGTATTTCTCCACAAAATTATATGTAAGTAGGTGTTCAAGCGAATGTCTGATCACTATTATTCAAATCATCCACAATCAGAAGTAATAACAGAGACGAAAGAATATCGTTTGCGTCATCATACGCTAAAGTTAACGTCTGGTACTGGTGTGTTTTCTAAAAAAGGTGTTGATTTCGGTTCACAAGTGTTAATAGAAACATTTGAACCACCGTCTATTTCAGGTGACTTTCTAGATTTAGGGTGTGGGTATGGACCGATAGGGTTAACGATTGCAAAGGAATTTACAGACCGTCACATATATATGGTCGATGTAAATGAGCGTGCGATACAATATGCGAAAGAAAACGCAAAGCAAAATCATATATCGAATGTAACAATCCAACAGAGTGATGGTTTCGAGACAATTTCGCAAAAGCGTTTTGCATCTATTATTACAAATCCACCCATTCGTGCTGGAAAAAAAGTCATATTTTCTTTTTTTGAAAAAAGTTTTGAACAATTAGATGACGGTGGAGAACTATGGGTCGTCATTCAAAAAAAGCAAGGTGCACCATCGACGATAAAATATTTAGAGACGATGTTTCAGCAAGTTGATGTTGTGGCGAAGAAAAAAGGGTATTTTATTATTCGAGCACATAAA
>NZ_JBBKBG010000040.1:0-18939 GCF_037892545.1 Pseudogracilibacillus sp. ICA-222130 | reverse complement strand
TTTTCTAAACTTTTCAATTGCAAAATACACTTGTGTTAACAGTTCATAATAGTCACCCGATATGTAAATATTTTAAGGTTGTTTTTAAACTTCTCATGGTATTAAAATTTTTCCGCTAGTTATTACTAACACCGTTTATAAAATAAAATCAAGTACAACTGAAAAAAGAGTTTTCATAAAATATTACTGGAGTTTTTTATGTATGAAAGGTAAACATACAAAAAGAGCACCCTCTGAGAAAGTAAAAGTATCAACTTAAAAACTTACAGAGGTGCTCCTTATGTTTAGATTTATTGTCATATGATAACAAATCTATTTCATTTTCACGTTTATTTATGGTTTTTTTAATTCAACTTCTAATGTTACCTTTTTGTCAATTTTTGAACCTTTTTTAATGTTTTGTTTCGTCACAAAGCCATTTCCTTTTACTTTCACATCGATTTCTAACAATGTACCTAATTGATAAACATCTCTACTAGACCATCCTTTTAAATCAGGTATCGTTGGTTTATCCGTTATGAGCATAATATGTTGTCCATAAACAACTTCTTCATCCTCATTTATATTCACCGCTAATACATTTTTCCCATCCCCAACGACAGTAATATTTTCCGAAATATTTTCTAAGTCTTTTTTTGCTTGTTTCACTGTTTTGTCGATGACCTGTGGCATTGTTCTTGTATGTTCATTAGAATCATCATCTGATTCTTTGTCTGGTTCAATATTTAAATAATGAAGACCGTTTTCTATCACATTATTAAAAATAAATGCGACAGGTTCTGACCCTGTTTCATCCCCTCTTAATTTTGGTTGTTTTACTGCAACATACATTAATAATTGTGGATCATCTTTTGGTGCCACTCCAACAAATGAATACATATTGTTTGATTTACCAGGTAAATAACCGTCTCCATCTGGGTTAGGTATTTGTGCAGTTCCTGTTTTTCCAGCAACCGTATAATCTTTCAAACGGTAGTTTTTTCCTGTACCATCTTTAGAGTTAACAACAGAAGCCATTAAGTCCATCATTTTATCTGCCGTCTCTTTAGAAACTGGTTGACCGACTACAGATGGATTATTTTCTTCCACTACCTCGCCTGTATTGGAATCAACCACTTTTTTTATTATATAAGGTTGCATCATGTTTCCTTCATTTGCAATGGCACTTGCTGCTTTAATTAATTGCATCGCAGTCGTTGTACTTCCTTGTCCAAACGATGTCGTTAATTTTTCTGCCGGCCAGTCAAATAATATTTTCCCTTGGCCTTCACTCGGTAAGTCGATATTTGTCGGTTTATCAAAATCAAAGTTCTTTAAATACTTTAGAAAATCATCTGGGTCCATTTTCTCCCAAATTAATTTAGAAGAGGCAACGTTAGAAGAACGACGGAATCCTGTATCATACGATATTTTCCCCCATCCTTTTCCATTGTTATGGTCACTAATTGCTCTTACTTTTTCATTAATGATATATTTTCCAGATTTGAATTTTTCCTTCCCGTCATATACGCCTTCTTCCATTGCTGCAGCCCACGTAAATATTTTCATCGTAGACCCTTGTTCAAATGGAGAGGAAATAACGTCATTATACCAATTCTTTACCTTCCCAGGATCATTCGGGTTAAAACTCGGACGATTACTCATCGCAACAATTTCACCTGTTTTTGGATTCATCACAACAGCCATTATTTTCTCAGGTTCATATTGTTCATCTACTTGAGATAATACATCTTCCAATAACGTTTGTACTTTTTGATCAATCGTCAAATAAATATCATGGCCATTTTCTGCCTTCTGAACCACTTCGTTTGGATTTAATAATTTATTCCCATAACTATCTCTGTGATAGTAAATATACCCATTCTTTCCACTTAAAGATTCATTCATTTCTTTTTCAATTCCGGTTACCCCTACTGTTTCATCTTCTTCATTTTGGCGTGCAAATCCTAAAATATGAGAGGCGAACATACCGTTCGGGTAATAGCGAATAGAATCTTCTAAAAAGTGAATTCCAGGTAATTGAAGGTCTTCAATTTCTTCTTTCTTTTCTTGTGGAAGTTTTCTCCCTTTCGTTCCAAATTCGATTTGGAAACGCCCTTTTTCCTTACCTTCATCGATTTTTTTCTTTATTTCTTTTTCATCAATATCTAGCACACTACTTAATTTTTTTGCCGTGTCTGCACTATCCACAATATGGTCTGGTGCATTGGTACGTGTCTTACGGTTTTCATCTAATATAGCAAAAACACGATATGTTGGGCGATTATATGCTAAAATCATCCCATTGCTATCGTGTATTTTCCCACGTTCTGCTTCTAATTCAAAGCTTATTTCACGTGTTTCTTTCGCTAGCTGTTTTAAGTTTTGGTCCTTCACTTCCCCGCTTACTTGTATGTATAAAAATCTTCCCGTAATAACTAAAAAAGCGAGTACAAAAAATAATAAAACTAATTTTGAAACGACATTTGTACGTTTATTTTTTTTCATCTTGATTCATCCTGACTTAATCATTCGTCGTTAGTACTCGTTTCACTTTTGCCTCTTGAATTTTTAATCCATTTTCTTTAGCGATTTTTGTAATTCTTTCTGGCTTACTTAACTCACTAATTTCAAATGCTAAATCTTTATTTACAACTTTATGTTGTTGAACTTCGCTTTCTAATTTTTGAATGTCACGATTTAAATCATCTGTTGTAGAAGCAAATGATACGATATAAATAGATGCAATTAAAACGACCATACTAAAGAATGTATAAATAATTTTTTCACCTTTAGTTAATATTTTACGTTTTTTAACTTTTTTTACAACCTTTTTCTGTTGTTGCTGTTGTCTTTCTATGTAGTCCCTTTGCCAACTTCTAGCATGATTTGATTGCATTATTTCCGCCACCCTTCTTCATATATAAAGGAATCATCCCATTCCTTCACTTTTTCAACTACTCTTAATTTTGCTGATCTTGCTCTTCGGTTTCTTGTAATTTCTTCCTCTGTTGGAATAATTGGTTTCCTTGTAATTAGTTTGAATGGTGCAGCAAATTCTTCTGGAACGATTGGTAATCCTCTAGGTACGGGCTTTTCTGTCGTCCATTTTTTAAACGCTTGTTTACATAATCGGTCTTCTAACGAGTGAAAAGTGATGACAGCAATTCTCCCACCAATCCTTACCACCTTTGCCGCTTGATGTAGTGCATCATTAAAACTTTTTAACTCGTCATTTACCTCTATACGTAATGCTTGGAAAATCCTTTTTGCCGGATGGCCTCCCTTACGCCTTGCAGCTGCTGGAATAGACTCCTTTATTATTTCAACCAAGTCAAATGTCGTTTCAATGGGAGAAGACTCTCTCCTCTTTTCAATGTTCCTTGCAATTTGCTTTGAAAATTTTTCCTCACCATATACAAAGAACATCTTTACCAGTTGTTCATACGGCCATTCGTTTATAATATCTTTCGCTGTTAATGATTGTCGTTGATCCATCCGCATATCTAATTCAGCATCATAGCGGTAACTAAACCCTCTATCTCCTTGATCAAATTGGGGGGAAGATACACCTAAATCGAATAAAATACCATCTACTTGACCAATGTTATTTTCTTGTAAAGCTGATTCAAGTTGTCGAAAATTATGATGAAGTAATAATGGAGAAAAGTCTTTTAATTTCTCAGTTGCCGCACGTATGGCAGCTTCATCTTGGTCAAAGCCAATTATTTTCCCTTTTTCATTTAAACGAGATGCTATTTCAAATGTATGTCCAGCACGACCTAATGTACAGTCCACGTAAATACCATCTGGCTTAATATGCAATGATTCGATTACTTCATCTTTTAACACACTTTCATGTTCACTATGTGTCATCTTGTACACCTACTTCTATATATCAAAATCTAATAAGTTTTCTGCAATATCTTCGAATGACTCTTCAGATGCTTCAAAATAATCTTCCCAAACTTCTTTCGACCAAATCTCAATTCGATTTGAAACACCTATTACGATACATTCTTTTTCCAGTTTGCTATATGTACGTAATGTTGCAGGTATATTTATTCTCCCCTGTTTATCAATTTCACATTCGACAGCCCCAGAAAAGAAAAACCTTGTGAACTGTCTTGCATCTTTTTTCGTTAATGGAAGTTGTTTTAATTTACCCTCCAAAATTTTCCATTCATCCATCGGGTAAACGAATAGACAGTTATCTAACCCTCGGGTTAAGACAAAAGAATCCCCTAGCCCCTCACGAAACTTCGCAGGAACAATCATTCTTCCTTTTATATCAATGTTATGTTGGTATTCTCCCATAAACATATCTATTCAACCCTTCCATGTGATTATTCTACCACAATCCCCCACTTTCCTCCACATGTTTTCCACATTTTTTCCCCTTTTTATAAAAATGAGCTATTTATCCTTATAAAACCGTTAAAAAAATAAACAATATATCACATAAATCCATTATTCTTACAACTATTGAGTTCATTTTTGACATAGAAAAACCCTGTTCCTTTGCGCTTTTAACGCTTTAGAACAGGGTTTGTTATTTTATATTTTAGTGTTTTATGTAATGTGGATAACTCTATCCCATAAAATATACGACAAAATGATCTTCTGTAAACGGAATGGAGGATAATTGATTTATTTGTTGTATCCAATTCTCTCCATACTCATTTAACAAAAATAGTGGGCTATACACACGTTCTTGTAATCCACCATTTGGATGTAATACAAGGTCCAACTCTTCAAATTGTCCCATTACCTCGTCATGTTGTTCACGAATTGTCTGCATCGTTTTACGTTCCAAAAATGATAATTGTTCCATCATGAGATGGATATTTGTTTTCGATGCTTCATGTAAGTCTGGCGCAATATTCGCTGCCATTTCCTGTAATGGAGCATGAATTTTTTCTAAACTTACTTTTGCTTCTTCAAAAAGATATTCTGTTGGAACATGCGTTTGTGCCATTAACCATTGCATTTTCTTTTGCGAAACACCTTCACGAATTGCCTCATCTACTTGGATGACTCTTTGGTCTAAAAGCTTTTCCGTTCGCTTTGGAACATACGTAAAAGATAATCTTGGGACAACTGGTGGCATTTTTTCACCAATTATATGAAAAGCTTTTTTTAATGCTGCCCAATAACTGATTTCTCCATCTCCCGCAATAAATGCAAGCGTAGGAAATAGCAATTCCTGCATCATCGGTCTTGTAATGACATTATTACTTAATTTTTCTGGTGTTGTTTGCGCAATATGTAACAATGTTTCTTTCGTTAATGTTACTTCTCCATTTTTTCCAACAAATTCATTTTCCTCACGTTTCAACAATATACGCTCACCGTGTTCATCATGATAAAACAGATGGACATCATCTTTCTCAACATCCAACGGAACATTATAACCTTGCTGTTGTAATGTTTGTACGGTCTCATATACATCTTCAGCGATTTGTTCACTCTGTTCAAATATTTTTGTAAAGTGTTCTCCTTCTAGTTGACGTAACTGTTCGTTTCCCGAATCAACGAGGACAATACCTTCATCTTTAAACAATTCAAAAATAATGAGCGCAAAGAAATCAACAAATGTATGTGCACGCTGTAAACAATTTTCCATCTTTGTATATAAATCTTTCGTATGAACAGTTTCATGTAAATCTAAAAATGCTTTCCGCAACCAATCCGCTGTTTTTTGTTTATCTAATGGAATAGAGGAAACAGATTTCTTTATCCATTCTTGTTGTTTGGTTATATGTTTCGTTATTTTTTTATCACGGACGGTATAAATATGATTGATTTCATCATAATCATGATCCTCTCCTGCAATCCAAAATATTGGAATGACAGGAACACCTAGTGATTCCTCTTGTTCTTTCGCAAATCGATAAACAGAAATAAGCTTATTTAAAGAATATAATGGTCCTGTTAATAAACCTGCCTGTTGACCACCGATTACGACTACACTCGTTTCATCTTTTAATCGTTCAATTTGGCTTAATGTACTTTGAGGTGCATTCCAATTTCGATTCATGTTATATAAGACGTCTACAAGCTTTTTACGATCTCTCTTTATTTGTTGTACATATGCTGCACGTTCTTTTACTTCTGTAAAAGGTTTATAATCAAAATATTCCGTAACGAAATCTTGTTCCTTACGATATTCATTTATCAGTTGATTCGTTTTATTTAATTGGATAGATTGAACTAACATTTCGTCCGATATCTCCTTTTATAGTCTATTCCTATGTATTGTACTTTAAATATTATATCTTTTCATGGAATCTGTTTATAAGTGTTATGAAAACAGTCGTACAATTTCCACCACTACTAAAACAATATATAAAACGAAACATATTAAAAATAATATGCGTGATAACATTTTTAATGCCTTACTTAAGACAACTTCTGTATCTTTTTTCCATTGACGGATAAGTAATATTGCTAAAACGACTAAAATCGTAATAACGATATATCCAGTAATTGTAAACGGCACAAGTCTCTCTAACATATATGTCACTGCAAAAAGATATATAAAAGCACTTATTTGCACCATAAAATGAATCGCTCTCCAGCGATGTTTATATATTAATTTATTTCCTTGGTATAAAATAATTGTAAATACGATCGGACTTACAATAATAATAACTGGTAAATAATGTACTAATTTATCTAGCATCGTAATTCCTTCCTCTTTCTGTTAACGCTAATATACTAATGTATATCCAATAATTTAAGTGACGTGTTGGATCTATTTTTGCAATATATCCATTCATCGCTTCTATTTCTGTTTCACGATTTGCCAACACATCTGCACGCATAGAAGATGTATTATGCTTTGTATTGTTGGCAATCATGCAAACAAGATCCCAACTATGTTCTATATTTAATTGTAATGCTCCTGAAACTTCCTCACACAACCTTCTAGCAATCGAGTGTATATGTGGATTTTCTAAAATGTCTCCGTTTGGCACATCAAACAATGCTGTTAATGGATTAATAACGGCATTTACGATTAATTTATTCGCCAATAAAGTTTGCCAATCATTTGCCAATTGGAAAGGAAATGTTGGTTGATGTATGTTATCTACCAATTGCTGTGCCTTTTCTTTATCTCCATTGAATAATGTAGCTAAAACCATTTTACCTTTCCCTAAATGATTTACTCGCACATCATTCATGCGGCTTGCCCCATGCTCCACAACGCCAACATATGTTGGATGGGTAAGTTGTTTTATACTCTCTATATGTCCCATACCATTTTGCAAAAATATGATAGGCATATTCGATGGAACAGAGGAAAGTAGCTGAACCAAATGGAGAATTTCTGGCTGTTTGACACAAATAAATAAACAATCATGGGTTGTTATATGTTCTATGAGTGAAATATGAGGTCGAACATTTCTTTTAAAGGCTGATTGTTCATACAATTGAACACCGTGTTCGAGTAATGCATTTTTTTGATCGTCTCTTCGGACATATAAAGTCACATCATGTTTCTCACTGATATAACTACATAATAATAAACCTATTGAACCACCGCCTACAATTCCTATATTCATGCTCACACCTCACATTTCTATTAAACGAAATAAATTTGAACGAACCATTTTCTGCTCACTAATAACATATTACATTATATACTGTTTTACATAAAAGTGAGAAGAGATAAATATATCTTATCTTAACGTATTATACAATTATATCATTTTGTATAATTAGAAGTTTTCAATATAAACAAATTTGTATTATAATTGTACATAGAGATAGATATAAAATATGATGAAAAAAAATAAACAATAGAAGGGAAGCGTTATCATGGTTAAGGTAGAAAGATTATTAATTAATTATAAAACATTAGAAGACTTCAAACAATTCCAACAATATGGAGCACAAGAATTATCCATGTTAGAAGATTTGCAAAATGAAATGATTGAGAATGACAGTAAATCACCATTTTATGGGATTTATTACGGTAACACACTAATTGCTCGAATGAGTCTTTATGAGCGTTCAAAGGAGTATGATCATTATTTCAATCCTCCACAAGATTATTATGTCTTATGGAAGTTAGAAGTACTACCAGATTATCGTAACCAAGGTTATGCAAAAGCATTAGTTGATTTCGCAAAGAGTTTCAATGTGCCAATTAAAACGAACCCTTTCATTAAAGCAAATGAATTTTGGGAGAAGATGGGCTTTGAATCTGCATCCTATAATATTGAACGTGACTTCGGCGAAAATCCGTATATTTGGATGCCTGAAGGAGTTAAAGAAGCGATTCAACCACCAAGCCGTTTAGGTGTAGAAAAACCTGCTAAAAAGAAAGAAACAACAAAAAAGGCTGAAGAAACAGAAGAAAAATAAATCGTGGGCAAACCCACACATACAAAAACGGTAATGTTTATGAACGTGTAAACATTACCGTTTTATGTCACGATAAAATAAATGATAATCAAATAATTGAGTGATCATCTATCTTTGCAAAAAAGCATTCACTGCTTGCTGATGATGTTCAGACGGCCATAATTTTGCTGCACGACGCGATTCCCGATCCATCGCCTCATACAATTCCTCCACCTCTAAGGCCTCTAAAAACTGTGCCTTTAAAAAACACATTTGATCATAAGACTTTGATAGATAAGGTTGTAAGAAAGTATCTACATCTTTCCAGTCATCTTTCTTTATAATCGAATGGATCCACCCTTTCTCATATAAATAAGACGCACCATAAATTGAGCCTTTCGTTAACCATTGAAACGCAAAGTTTTTCGCAACCTTTTTGTATAAAATGGCACCACCACCCCAACCAGGTAAGATACCTAAATTTGATTGTACAAAACCAAATGTCGTATCTTCCTTCACAAGTCTAAAATCACACGCAGTCGCCAATTCACATCCACCACCAAGCGCATTTCCTTGTAATAAGCAGATTGTTGGCACTGGAAACGTTAATATTTTATGTAAAACTGTTTTCATGATATGTAAAGCTTCATATGCCTCTTCCTCATTTAAATCTCCGTGTAATTCCGTTAAGTCTCCACCAGCACAAAAAACTCCAGAACCTTCACTTCGAATAAGAAGAAATTTAATTGGACGTTGTTTTATATCGTCCAATATGTCCTCTAATTGTTGCGCCATTTTTCTCGAAATGGCATTGCGCTTATTCGGGCGATTTAAAGTTAAAATACCATATTCTGTTTCTTCATATAACACAAGTTTCTCCACATATATCTCTCCGTTTACAATATCATTATGTACTATCATAACATATCTCATTCTGCCGTTATAAACGATTTCCTATAAAAATAAAAAATGAGATATTTGTTGTTCTATGTAAAAGCGTTACCGCGTTTATGGAACAAAGCCAAATATCTCATTTTTCTCGTTAGAAACGAAATTTAGTTTTCAACTACTTCTTTCCCGTCATAATGTCCACATTCTTTACAAACATGGTGAGGTTTTGTGTATTCACCACAGTTGGAACATTCTACTAATCCAGGTACATGAAGTTTTTTATGCGTACGACGTTGGTTCGTAACTTTCTTTGAAGTTCTTCTCTTAGGTACTGCCACGACGAACACCTCCTTTAAGGAATTCCAATCTTCATAATATGATAAACTAAAGAATGTAAGTAGCCCTTTTTTCTAAAAAATAGGAGCACACTTATTCTGAGTCATTTTGATCACTGTTTTGAAAAAGATCTTGTAATTTCGCCAAACGAGGATCAATTTTGTTTTTTTCTTCTTCGATCCGTTCCTCTTCTAAATAATATGTCCAACCTTCTCCTCCATCCAAAGCCTCTTCTTCTGAAAACACACGAAATGGCATTTTTAGTAAAATTTGCTCTTCAATTAATGGAGTTAAATCGATCAGATCGTCTGTAACAAGATGTACTTCATCTTCCTCATCTTCTTCCTCTAGTACAAGTGCGGTGGAGAAAACTTCTGTTACATCAAATTTAAATGCATATGGAACGTCTACCAATGTTCGTGCACAGGGTAAAATCATTTTCCCTTCTATTGAAAAAGAGAAAATTAATTCTTGTCGGTCAACTGTACACATCCCTTTAATAAAAACAGGATCAATTTGTCTAATATCATTATTAGTCGATGTTGCTAACGAGGATACATCTACTTCCCCTTGGAAAACAAATGGTTCCATCGCTGCTTTTTGTTGCAATTCTATTGCTGAAAATATCATTTTATCACCTCAAGGCAACAAGAGTATTTTAAAAGGAAAAACGGTTTTTGTCAACCTTTTCGCTAAAAATCATTGTTGCTTTATAAATATTTTTGGTACAATAATAAAAGCAAATAGATTGGAGGGAATGAAATGAAAGCTTGTGGCCTTATTGTTGAATACAATCCATTCCATAATGGACATGTTCACCACATTGAAGAAGCGAGAAAAAGGACCAATGCCTCTGTCATTATTGCAGTGATGAGTGGTTCTTTTCTCCAAAGAGGCGAACCTGCATTTATCGATAAACATCACCGAACGAAAGCCGCACTTCAATCTGGTGTGGATATCGTTGTAGAATTACCTTATGCATTCGCTGTGCAAAGTAGTAACTTATTTGCACAAGGAGCTGTGCAAATATTGCACGCACTAAAAGTTGCACATATTTGTTTCGGTAGTGAATCTGGTGATACGGATGCCATGAATAAGGCTGTTGCACAATATATCCATCATGAATCTACGTTTTCAGCTACATTAAGAAAACATATTCAAAAAGGTCTTTCCTATCCAAAAGCAACGGAAAAAGGATATGAAGCAATCGGTATGGATATGATTGATATGAAACAACCAAATAACATATTAGGATTCCATTATATGAAAACGATTTTAAAAAATAATTTTCCAATTGAACCTGTTGCGATTCAACGATTGCATAATCATTATCATGATGAATCGATTGAACATTCCATTGCAAGTGCTACAAGTATTCGTAAAAGCGCATTACAAACAAATGGACTTAAAGAAGTAAAGCAAACGATCCCTCCCGCTTCATTTGATGTATTACACACATATCAAACAATTACTAATACATGGCATCATTGGGAAGCTTATTTCCCTTATTTATATTATAAATTAATTACAACAGAAACGAAAGCACTTCAGGGACTCCATTCTGTTGATGAGGGAATCGAACATCGCCTTAAAAAACATATACAAAAAGCAAATAGCTTTGAGCAATTTGTTGAAGCAGTACGTACAAACCGATATACGACTGCGAGAATACAAAGAATGTGTACACATATTTTAACGAATACGACAAAACAAGAAATTGATACCTTTACATCTAAACCAATTCCATACATCCGTTTATTAGGTATGAATCAAACCGGACAACAATACATACGGCAAATTAAAAAACAAATTAGTATTCCAATTGTATCTAATTTAAATAAAAAAACAGCTTCATTACTTTACTTAGATGAAAAAGCAACAAATGTGTATTATTCTATATTCTCCCCGAAAATTAGGGAATCATTAAGAAAACAAGAGTTTCAATTACCTATTATCCTTTAGTCGAGTTGCTCTAAATAATCCAATGCATCTTGAAACGTATCAACCGGTACTATTTTCATATCTGTTCCAAGTTCTGCCGCCGTTTCTTTTGCAACATTATAATTAGAGTCTTCTCGACCTTTTTCATTCGGTGCAAAAAATATTTCCATATTCTTTTTGTGTGCCGCGACCACTTTTTTATCTATACCACCGATTCTCAATACATTTCCTTTCGAATCAATTTCACCAGTACCAGCAATTTGTTTTCCCTTCGTTATATCCTCTTCGACTAATTGATTATATAACTCTAACGAAAACATTAAACCTGCACTAGGGCCTCCAATAGAACCACTATCAACATTTACTTCAGGGTCCACTTCTACTTTAATATCTGTCACTAATTGAATACCAATTCCAACCCCATCTTTATCTGCAAATTGCTGCACCTCTACGCTTTCTTCTAAGATTTTTCCATCCCGGTCCAATGTAATATGTAATACATCTCCGGCAACTTTATTTTGAACGTAGTCCACTAAATCATTTGATTCCGTTACTTCTACATCGTCAACTTGGATAATTCGGTCCCCCATCTCCAATTTACCTTCAGCTGGCATATTTTCCACTATTCGAACGACATATACCCCATTATTTTTTTCTTCTACATGTTTATTGGCAGCCTTATATGCGACAACTAAGGAAGCATTTTTAGATCCGTCCATTAACATTAATTGATAGTGCTGGTACTCTTCATCTGTCGTACCCTCTGGAATAATATCTTCAATCGGTGAAATATCCCTATAAGGCAAAAAAGAAGCAACTACATAATCAAATATCGTTGGTTGAAATCCACTTACTGTTACTAAATGAAATTCACCCTCGCTTTCATATCCGTTTGATACATCAACCATTTCTGATAAACCATCTGCTGAGCCTGGTTGCTGCACATAGAATGGTAAGCGAAATGTAAATAAAAAACCTATTAATAGTAATAAAATTAAGGTACTATATATTCTTCGGTTCATTTTTTTCATAGGTATATTCTTCACCTTCTACTATTTTATTTATGTTAAATATAACATATTTCATCGATTTTCTCGTATATGTATATAAGGAACGTTTCATTATTATAAAACTTGGAGGAAACTATGCAAAAATATTATTCCATCCTCATCGCTTGTTCGATATCAATCATGGCATTATTATTTATTTTATTACCACAACATACTTTATATGCAAGTATACGTGGTTTACAAACATGGTTTGATATTGTGTTCCCGTCCTTACTTCCTTTTTTTATTATGTCCGAACTACTTATGATGTATGGAATTGTCCAAGCAATTGGCATATTATCCGAACCGATCATGCGACCATTCTTTCGTGTACCAGGAGCAGGTAGTTTTGCATTTATCGTCGGGATGGCGAGTGGATATCCTTTAGGAGCAAAAATAACTGTATCCTTGCGTGAAAAAAACTATATTAATCAAATAGAAGCAGAAAGACTACTCACATTCTCTAATGCAGCGAGCCCACTATTTTTATTTGGTGTCATTGCGATAAGTTTTTTTCATGATCAATATATAGGAATCTTACTCGCATTAAGTCATTATATGAGTAATATATTCGTCGGTCTTTGCATGAAGTTTTATTACGCTAATCAACCAAGCACTCAAAAAATCGAGCAACAGACAAGTATATCTGTCCGTGCGTTACGTGCGATACATCGAACACGAATATTAGATAAGCGCGCTTTCGGAGAAAAATTAGGAGATGCCGTGCAATCTTCTATACAAACATTACTTATTATTGGCGGATTCATAATTTTATTTTCTGTCATTACCCATTTATTGCATACGATTTATTTTTTTGAAAAAGTAATCGAGCCTTTCGTCCCAACATCTTTAAAACCTATCGTCACACCATTTTTTACAGGTTTATTTGAAATAACAACAGGGACTGAATTAATTGCTTCATTGCATTCAGTCCCTACCATTATAAAATTATGTGCAGTTAGCTTTATATTAGGTTTTCATAGTTTGTCCATCCAAGCACAAGTTGCATCTGTCATAAGTAAAACCGATATTCGATTTTCTCCTTATTTTTTTGGACGGCTATTACAAAGCATTTTTTCTGTTCTTATTACATATTGTAGTTATCAAGTCTTTTTTTCAACCAAAATAAAAGAAGTAACAAGTACTGAGGTTGCCAATATACCAACTACTACTTATCATGCCGTACAATTTTTTGAGCAATATGGATTTTATATAACAACATTTACATTATGTATCTATTTGATTATCAAGTATCGGCGTATTACTTAAATTTCTCACGTAATGCTTTCGCTACAACTTCCGGTACTAAACAATCAATGGAGCCTTTATATTTTGCCACTTCTTTTACAATACTTGAACTTAAGAATGAATATTGATTATTCGTCATCATGAAAAATGTTTCAATCGTTGGTTCTAATTTTTTATTCATAGACGTAATTTGCATTTCATATTCAAAATCACTAACTGCTCTTAATCCACGCAAAATTACGTCTGCTTTCTTCTCATGTGCATAATCAACTAATAATCCTTCTGACACGTCTACCGATACATTCGGTAAATCTTTAGTTGCTTCTTGAATTAAGTGAATTCGTTCTTCTACTGTAAATAACGGTTGTTTTGATGAATTATTAAAAATAGCAACAATAACTTCATCAAACACTTTTGCACCTCTTGTAATAATGTCTAAATGACCATTCGTAATTGGATCAAAACTTCCTGGACAAATTGCTAATTTCTTTCCCACAACTTATACCCCCGTTTTTCTTTTGTTCAAAATTGTAATACTCGTCGTACTATTAATTTTCTTTTCGTCTTTAATAGTGAAAATTTCTTCTCGTATGGAAAGTTTTTCGTCTGGACGATGTTCTATGTATACGATACAATTATCGTTTAAAATGTCCGCCTTTTCAAGCGCTTTCATCATTTTCTCATAATTAATTTTATCATAAGGTGGGTCAAGCAAGACTAAATCAAATTTCATGTCTTTCTTACTTAGTACATGTAATGCTCGAAAAGCATCGTTGCGATATATTTCACATTTGTCTTTAATCTTACATTGTGTCACATTTTGTTCAATCGTTCGAATTGCGTCTATCGACTGATCAATGAATACCGTGTGTTCCACGCCACGACTAATTGCTTCAATCCCAAGTGATCCACTCCCAGCAAATAGATCTAAACAATTCCCGCCATCAAAAAAAGGACCAATTTTATGAAAAATTGCTTCTTTTAATTTATCACTCGTTGGACGTGTTTTTAATCCTTTCGCTGTTTTAATGTGTCTTCCTTTTAAATCTCCTGCAATAACGCGCATTGAATCCCCACCTTACATGCTTATATTTTTCACCAAAAAAAATAAGATTGAAACAATGAAATGTACGGATGAGAAGAACGGCATGATATATATGTATTCGTCCTTTTTCAATATACAATTTCTTTGTTTCAACCTAAAAAAATATTAATTCGTCTTATAATCATACTGTTTCGCTTTATCTGGTAAAGCATTTTCATAGTCTGTTTTCAATAGATGTTTATACGAACGATCTACTTTTGATACAAAAGGAAATTTTAATAATGATGCTTCGATAGTTTCCACATCTTCTATATCGACATACAAAACTGCATAGCGAAGTTTCCTTGAAACATACATTAAGTTCCCGTGCTTTTTAATTTGTTTTATATTTTTTCGATGTTGAAACCAAACGATTAACCCTTGGCGTGTATGATTCATTTTCTTACTCCTATTATAATATAATTTTCTAATTATGAAGCTTGGCAACCACATGATCCACCGGTTCCACAACTACCACTAGAACAACCGGAATCAGAAAGTAGCCCATTCTCTTTCGGGACGATAATTTTTTCGCTTACACTTCTAGCAATGGATTCACTAATATCATCTAAAAATGTTTGTAAATTTCTTTCAGCGAGTTTAAATTTCGCCACATACTCATTCATGTCCATTTTTCTTTTGGAACTACGAACATTCTTCATAATTTCTTGATAATCTGGATGGTATCTTCCAAAGCGTTGAACATCTTCATAATGTTCTTTTATATGTTTAAAGGATTGAATTAATGATTGTGCTTCTTCATTTTCTTCTAATTGCTTTAAAGCACATTCATATTCCTGCATCACATCTGATTGCTTAATCATGTCGATTAGATGATCTGTTTGATCAAGTATTTGTACGTGTTCTAATGTCATAATCATATTAGTAACACCTCCATTTCCATTTTAACATGATTTCATATAAATGAAAATGCATTGGCATTCAATTATTGTTGAGTGACAAAATTTTGGGTGTAGTAATAACGATAAACCCCAACTCCTAAATGTGTGTATTGATCATTTAACAGTGCTTCACGATGTCCTTCGCTATTTAACCATCCAAACATTGCAGCAATACTATCCGAGTGTTGTGCTGCAATATTCTCACCAGCAGTAACAAAGTAAATATTTCCTTCCTCTAATCGTTCTTTTAAACCTTCACCATTTGGGCGTTCATGTGCAAAATAATCATGCTCATACATATCCTTACTATGGGCACGAGCGACATCACTTACCTCTTCATGAGGAGATAATAATGGTAACGCAAATGAATGACGTAATACATTTGTCATTTCCATAATTTGTTGTTCCATTGCTGCTTCAATTTCAGTCCAACTATCATCGTTTTCTTGTAATTCATCTGGTAATGGTCCACGATATTCTAATTCATACATTCGTTGTTGTAACAATGTTTCTGCATCGATTAAACGAATAGCTGTTAATGAATCTATTGTCGTATCAAAATAACATTGGATAAACACATCATTTGACAACTGAATAAGCGGGGTTTTTTTTCGTTCATTTTCCTTCACCTTAAACGTATAAGAAGAAAATCCGTTTTTATATGTTACTGCATTTTCAAATGAAACCATTTCATGAACCTCATCAAATGACTGACCAAATTGTAATGGCTCTATATTAATACTATCTCCCATGACATAAACCGTATTTACCTGATCATTTTTTATGCCAATTTGTACATGAGATGTTGTTTCGTTCGTATACACATACCAATCGTATCCATATGGTGTTGGATCAATTCTTTTTGGTTCACCAAACATCTCTATTATTTCCTTTACATCTAGACCTATAAATTCAGATAAATTATGATCGACATACAAAGCCTCTTCCGGTTCCTCTATTATTAACTCTTCATTGAGAACAATTTCTTCTTTTGGATTTTTAAATTCCTCCCAATGTTCTTCTAATAAAACGAGTAGATTATTTTCTTGAACAAATATATATATGCTTCCGAATACACAGACTGTAATAACAAATAATAAAAACCTTTTCATAAAGTCCTCCTAATTAGAAATACTCCTCCATTTATATTATACTAATAAAGGATGAGATAAACGTATAAATTAACGAATATTTATATAATTTATTGCAAGTTATCCATATTTCAACTATCATTAAGCTAAGATACTATTTAAAGAGGTGTAATAGGATGAAATTAGAAAACACAGGTATTGATAATAAGGTAATCGATATTTCAACATTAAACTACGTAATGGGTAAACATGCTTTTATTTTAGGTGAAAGCTGGGACTATGAACGTGTTACATACGATTACAAAATCAATTCGCAAGAGAAAAACGTTACATATTATGTACGTATTCAAGGAGAAGCTATTGAAGGAGATGTCGATAGTAAAACAGCAGTAATTAAGATTAAAACACCTTTACTAGGAAAACATTACTATCCACATGGTATTGAGTATGGTGAAGAAGAAAACTTCCCTAAAAACTTAATGGAACGTGCACACAACCTTGTTGTTGGTGTAAACGATGAATTAGAACAATTAGGCTAATTCAAAAATCAGAATACAATAAAACAGACTAGAAAGAAACTAGTCAAAACGGTACTGTTTATTGAAAAATAAACAGTACCGTCTTTATGTTCAATGAAATAATATATAGAAATAGGATGTTAATAAAATATTATTTTACTAACATCCCTTTTCTATTAGAAAAAATGCACGTCCATTATTCTTTTGAATTCGGAATAGACTTTGGCATTGGATCAATTTCTAAGCTCTTTTTCGTAAACCATCCAAAGAAAATATAGGCTAAAACAAAACCATAAAAAATCTGTTGCATGAACATCATTAAAATTCCACCTAATTGCTGATCCTCGGCAGCCGATAATGGAGAAAACATCTCTGCACCAGATAAACTATCAGAAATCCCATTTAATACATCGGATGGCACACATAAACTCATTGCCTGTATCCAAGCACCATCTGAATTATAAGCTGTATATAATGATTTTCCTGAGAATATCATTAAAGCACAAGCAATGGAAATAATTAAAATACTTCCAATTAAATATGCCATTTTTAATAATGGATTTAATGTTGCATGTTCTTTAAGTGGGGATAAAATTGGCCACCACATATTCATGGATAAAATGAATAAAACAATTGTTACAGTTGAATGTACGACTAAATGTGTTTTCGTATAATCAAATATTACTGGTAAATGATACATCGAGAACAAACTGTTAAATAACACAAGTGCGATTAAAGGATGTGTTGTTACTTTCATTATTTTTTTGACAATTTTAATATTAACGAATTTCTCCCACATCCAAACAGGTAGTCCCCGTATAAAAAAGATTGAAATGACGAAATATAAAATAGCTGTCTGAGCCATATGATAACTCATCATAATATGAGACATTAAATCAATTGGAGATCCTTTCACAATATACGTTAAAATAATCCCACTATAGAAAAAAATTTGCTGATTTCTCGTCGGTTTTTCATCTCCACCGAATTTATGCCGATATGGTCCAGTTACTAAATAATATAAAATCGACACAGCAATTAAAAATGTTAAAAAATATGGACTCCATAATGCACGGAAACCAAATATTTGAATTTCCAACCACATAAAACGTCACCTCTTCATAAAGTTTGCAACCATCATTATACATGATATCGTCCACTTATTTCATGTATTCCGTTTCAAAATCTTTAAAAACATTGGCATTTGTGACAATTTTGTCATGAAATAACAAGATGAAATGAAAGGCTTTATGTCAAATAGTGTTGGTGACCTTCTTAACCTTCATTTTATCGAATGATAAGTGCTTAGGCAAGGATTGGTATTGTTTATGGTGTTTTTTCGCTTCGATTGTAATGACGCATTACACCGTCTAGGTGAACATCAAACAATTCTCAGCGATATCTGTTAAAGACTGCACATCTGTCGCCATTATAAGGATTTATGCTTTTGGACGACTTAATTCTAAAGAGAAATTCACTTGTTTTCTATTTTTATGCATAAAAAATGCCAGTGAATTTCTTCCACCAACACCATATATTGTAGAGCCA
>NZ_JBBKBG010000039.1:0-19795 GCF_037892545.1 Pseudogracilibacillus sp. ICA-222130 | reverse complement strand
TTATTTTCTCGCATCCTTTTTATTACTCATTAATGAAATATAATAAAACTTTATTACTTTATACCGATGCGCATGCTACTCCGAGATAGTTACAGAAGGCAGACCTCTAGGATCACCAATAGGTAAATATGTACCTAACCCAACGGCAGTTATGGGAGTGGCGGGTCATGTTTCATATGTAACCCCAAGAAGCAACGTTAAAAGCACACCAAAATATACCATACCTGGTTAGATTTTACATAATGTTTTATAATAAATAAGAAATCAACTTGTCGAGGAAAGGGTGTTTGTATGCAAAAAAAATTTTCACTATTATTTTTTACTGTTTTTTCTTTATTATTGATTACTGCTTGCGAAAATGAAATGAAAAACCCTGAAATAAATATTGGAGAAAAATTTATAAAAGAATTATACAATATTGATAAACCTAGTATCGATATAGATAATTCAAGCCCTGAAGAATTAATAGAATTCCAAAATAAATTTTCAAGTTATTTTACGAAAGAAGAATTTACAAACTTAGCAAATATAAGATTTTTTCTAATACCACAAGAAGTATCAAACAAACAAAACATTAAAATCTCTGTAGAAGATATTTCATTTATAAAAAATGACAATAATCAAAAAGAAAAAAAAGAAACTGATTTTGATTTTACTTTCACTTTGATACTAAAAAATCAAAATGAAGATAAGATAGATGAGATAGAGATAAACGGACAAATGTCCATCATAGAATCAAATAATAAATTCAAAATTAGTAGATACTATGATGGTGAACCTCTAAAAGATGTACTCTACAAAACATCACCATAAATTAAAACTCCCAATTTCAATACTCACTATCGTTCACTATTTATTACTCAAAAATAATGCGTTTCCTTTTTGAGTAGGGAACCCTTAGCGACAAAATCATGTTTGTGATATCGTTTTCTTGCAAGAAATAATACAGTGCAAATCCCTTATTTATTATTCCTTGCCAGGGATAAAATATCACAAACTGTCGCCCCTACTAAAAAAGACTACACTTATTTTTTCCGTCATAAACCGTTCGTTCGTGCTATCATAAAGTGTTTTTTTATAGATTATTTATAAAATTCATCGATATTTATGCGCCTTTATTGTCAACCTGTATTATTAATGGTTGACAGTTGAGGTTTGTTTCCTCTATGATTACGTATATGGAAAGGAGGAGGTAGAAGATAAATAGGAGTATGAACGAGCAGTTCCTAAGTAATTTTACAAACGATAATAGACATGACTTTAGAAAAAATATTTATGGACGGAGGGATTACAATGTCAACACATGATGAATTAATAGAAAAGAGTAAAGAATACCTTTGGTTACCTTTTACGCAAATGAAAGATTATGAGCAAGATCCATTAGTAATTGAAAGTGGAGAGGGCGTAATGTTGAAAGATACAGAAGGAAATTCATACTATGATGGGTTTTCCTCTGTTTGGTTAAATGTGCATGGACATAGAAAAAAAGAACTCGATGATGCGATACGTACGCAATTAGAAAAAATTGCTCATTCTACATTGCTTGGAATGACGAATCGACCGGCGACAGAGTTAGCGGAGCGGTTAATTAATATAACACCAGAAGGACTTACACGTGTTTTTTATTCCGATAGTGGTGCTACATCCGTTGAAATTGCATTGAAGATGGCATATCAATATTGGAAAAACAAAAATATAGAAGGAAAAGATAAATTTATTACGATGAAAAATGGGTATCACGGTGATACGATTGGTGCTGTTAGTGTCGGTGCAGTAGATACGTTTCATCGAATCTATGAAAAACTAATGTTTGAAAGTTTTCATGTTCCTTTTCCATATGTATATCGCCATCCTAGTGGGGATCCAGACATTTGTAAGGAAGAGTGTTTAAAAGAATTAAAAAAGACGTTAGAAAATCATCATCATGAAATTGCTGCTTTAACAATCGAGGCAATGATGCAAGGAGCGGCAGGGATGATTTTAATGCCAGAAGGATTTTTAACAGAAGTTCGTAAATTATGTACGGAATATAACGTATTACTCATAGTTGATGAGGTTGCTACAGGATTTGGTCGAACGGGAGAAATGTTTGCTTGTGATCATGAAGGGGTTGTTCCGGATATTATGACAGTTGGCAAAGGGTTAACAGGAGGGTATTTACCTATTGCCGCAACGATTTCAACGGAGGAAATATATGAAGCATTTTACGATGATTACATTCATATGAAGACGTTATTTCATGGTCATTCATATACTGGAAACCAATTAGGATGTGCTGTAGCATTAGCAAACTTAGACTTATTTGAACAGGAAAATATAATGGAACAAGTGCAACAGAAATCCAGTTTTATTGAAGCGGAATTAACTTCACTATATGAATTGGATCATGTTGGAGATATTAGACAGCTCGGATTCATGGTCGGTATTGAGTTAGTACAAGAAAAAGAAACAAAAAAACCTTTCCCATGGGAAGAACGTGTCGGATATGCGGTGTCATTGGAAATGCGACGCCTTGGGATGTTAACTAGACCTTTAGGAGATAACATCGTATTTATGCCGCCTCTTTCTAGTTCTGAAGAAGAAATTCGGGAAATGATTCGCATTATAAAAGAAGCGATTCAAAATGTCACAACGAAACGAGAAGTTACAGCAGGTTCGACGAAATAACAAGAAGAGCGAGGAGCAGTTGGATGGAACGGAAAGGTTTATTTATTACAGGAACAGATACAGACGTCGGGAAGACTTTTGTCGGTGGCGGTATGGCAGCTGTATTGAAAAAGCATGGAAAAGATGTTGGCGTATTTAAACCAATGTTGAGTGGAGAAAGTCGAGAAAATCCTACAAGCGATACAGCTATCTTGAAAACGATGTCAGGAGATCGTAATACGTTTGAACAAATTACTCCTTTTCAATTTGCAGAACCGTTAGCACCATATGTTGCAGCGAAAAGAGCAGGAAAACAGATATCTTTGGCTCAGGTGGTGCAAGCATGGGAAAACATAAAAGAAACACATGAATATTTTATTGTAGAAGGTGCAGGAGGACTTGGGGTCCCTTTAGGGAAAGACTATTTAGTTGCAGATGTTGCGAAGAAGATTGGATTTCCCATATTAATTGTTGCACGGACAGGGCTTGGAACGGTAAATCATGTTTGGTTAACGGTAAAAGTAGCCCAAAGTATGGGGCTGGATATTGCAGGTATTATCTTAAACGGGGCAGAAGAACAGGGGATAGCAGAACAAACGAATCCAGCATTAATTGAAGAGATGACAAATATGCCTGTGCTGGCAGTATTACCGGAATTTACAACATCTAATCTTACGTATATTGTAGAAAAGATGGAAGAACGAATCCCTTTTAATCTTTTCATTAAATAATAGGGAAACTAATGTTAATTTTTATAGTAAAAGGAGGATATCATTGAAAAGGAATAAACAAATTCGTGTCATTGATATTACTTTAATCGGAATGTTTGTCGCCTTAATGAGTATCGGGGCAAATATTACTGCTTGGGCACCATTTTTACAAATAGGTGGTGTTCCTATTACATTGCAAACATTTTTTTGTTTTTTAGCAGGTGCTTTACTTGGCAGTCGTCGTGGAGCGCTTGCGATGGTGGTATACCTTTTCGTTGGATTAATCGGCGTTCCTGTTTTTGCTGGATTTAAAGGCGGATTAGGCGCGGTATTAAGTCCGACATTTGGGTTTATTATTTCTTTTATTTTCACTGCATATGTTACGGGGAAAGTCATTGAAACGAGGGAACAACCTACTTTAATTACGTTCATATTGGCTTCTCTGGTTGGTCTTTTGTTTAATTATATGATCGGAACAAATTATATGTATCTCGCTTTATCCTTTTTTATGGATGCACAGGAAAGTGTTACTTATATTGGAACGTGGCTAATAATGCTAGTATACTTGCCGGTTGATTTATTAACGATTGTCGCTGCTGCTTTGTTTGCACCTAGACTGTATAGAGTTTTACATAAGTCGACAATGATCACACCTTCTAGTAGCGTACAAGAAGACCGTTTAGGAAGTTAAATGAAATTATGTTCAATGTTCCTATATCTCGTGCATGAAGTAATGTCCGTATGCGAACATTTCCATCCAACCTTACAATATTGTAAGCCTGCAATGTTCATTCGTAAGGAAAATCGATGTTACAATACGGAGTTTCATCTTATACTAAATATGTAGAATAAAGTGGGACGAAAAGGATGAGAAAAATGAAACGTTTATTAACGATAGGCATGATGATATTGGTCGTTGGATGGTTATCAGCTTGTACACCCGTTATTCAAACTATCGGTGCAGATGCGTATTATGTCCAAGTTCAAGGTGAAGGCGATAGTTACGAGGAACAAGGGAATGTGCGTTATGAATATAATTTAGAAGGTTACGATGAAAATGGAGATAATTTATTATTATCTTTTACAGCGAATCACTTATTAAAAGAAAATGCTTATTTGAAAATTTTCTATAAAAAAGAGGAAGTGATCACATATGAAGAAATAGAAAAAGCAGCTATTCCAGAAAAAGCAGTGGAACAATTAGAGGCAGGGAAAGAATAAGAAGCCCTTTACAATATTGAATAGTATGGTAGTATGAAATGGAAAAGTCCATATTTCACTAGGGGAGCTATTGGATGGCTGAGAGGAACGGGTTTGTTCTGACCCTTTGGACCCGATCTAGGTAATACTAGCGTGGGGAAGTGTTGGCCATCAAGACATTTATACTGATACTGCAAAATAGAAGGCTACATTCCGACGTCGGGGTGTGGCCTTTTTTAACGTTATTTTATTGTAAAAGGAGGTGTAGGAGAAGATGAATCGTACACGAATTATGACAACTATGGCTGTTTTTGTTGCAATAGGTATTATCGGTTCACAGTTTTTATGGTTCCCAGCAGGTTTTGCTAAGGCGTATCCTGTCCAACATGCTGTGAATGTTGTTGCAGGGATTTTACTCGGTCCTGGACCAGCTGTGATCATTGCGTTTATCATTGGGTTGATTCGAAATATGCTAGGATTAGGGTCGATTTTAGCTTTTCCTGGTGGGATGATTGGGGCATTTTTTGCAGGTTATTTATACAAAAAATGGAACCGACATGGTGCGGCAGTGATCGGTGAAGTCATCGGGACAGGTATTTTAGGATCATTTGCATCGATTCCTTTAGCAACATTATTTATGGGGACATCGTTTGGAATATTTTTCTTCTTGCCGTCATTTTTAGTAAGCAGTGTTTCAGGTGCTTTGATTGGTTGGTTTATCGTCGTTCGTTTGCAACAAAGTGGACATGCAAAAGCAGTTATGGAAAACAAATAATTTTTCAAATATATTCACTATCAAGACGGGATGGTCAAATTAAAAAGTCTCTTCCCAATACCATTTAGTATTCATCTTAGGAAAAATACTTATATAATTATAGTATAGATAGCAAAATGATGATACCGACGACAAACATATCAAGGGTGTGTACGAAAATGATGGTTCATGAAGTGATGCAAATTATAAAAAAGTTTGAAGCTGAGGTAAAGTACGGGAAGAAAGGTTTAAATAAAAAGGTGAAATATATTGAAGTGATGGAAATTCCACATGTAGATAAGTGGGATGTAACAGGGACACTGATTTTAACTAGTTTTTATGCGATTAAAGATGATGAACAAGCCCAAATAAATATAGTGAAATCATTCATTGAATTGAAGGCAAGTGGACTCATTATAAAGCTAGGTAGGTTTATTGATGAAATTCCTCCATCCATTGTTCAATTGGCGGAGGAACATCATTTTCCTATTATTACATTACCAAAAGATGTCCCTTATATCGACATTTTGACGCCACTATATGCAAAATTACAACAATCAACAGATGATCGATTGATCGAAGAAATTGAAGGGAAATCTTATGAAAACGTCACGACGATCTTACAAGATATTTATAAATCATTTGGGTTAATTATGTATATAGAAAACATGAACGGTGAGTTGTTATATTGTGCGCATAAATTAAAAAGTGATAAATGGAGAAATGATTTCACCCTATTTTCTCTCCCATCCTATGAACAGACAGAGATGTATGTCCAAAAATTTAATACCGAATTTGAAACGTACGAAAAACATGCTTGTATATATTCAGAGGCATTAAAAAGAATGGTTGTCACTCTTTTTGCGAAAGGGAAGAAATATGGACTTCTCCATATTGTATATGAAAGAAATAAACAAAAAGAATTGTTAATGGACACCGAGATTTTCCGATTAGTAGATAAAATTCATATTACAATGATGGCTGAAATGGTTAGTTTACAAATGCAAAAAGGGGAATTTATAGAAAGATGGAACAATCTAGAGGAAGAAAAGGATCTAAAAATGGTCATCCATTTAGACCGATTAAATATAACAGAAACGCTTGGATATCATACCTTTTTGCGAAAATCGTTAATTTTGCTTTCCCATATAGAAAATATGATGAAACATTTAACCGAAGTGAAAGATTATATTGTGATAGAAAGAAACGAAAATGTGTTTGTACTCGTTTGGTTAAATCATCATGAGCCGACGTCTATTGAACTGAAACGACAATGGAAAAAGCAACAACCTCAAACATTATTAGAGAATGTAACGATAGGGATAAGTTATCCTTTTATCGATACGATGTCTATGATAGAAAAAGTTGATAATACAGCAAAAGTTATTGAAATTGGGAAAGACTTAGGGTTACGTTCAACAGTATATGACCAAAGTGAATTAGGTATTTCCTCTATTTTATTAAATTTGCGAAAAGATCCACATGTGAATGATTTTGTTCATTATATGATGCTTCCACTTCAACAAATGGAAACAGATTTGATTGAAACATTAAAAGTTTATTTAGCTGAAAATTGCAATGCTTCAAGAACAGCGAAAGTAATGTATTTAAATAGAAGAACAATCACATATCGTTTAAAACGAATTCGGGAAATAATGAATATAGATTTAAATGATGCAAAAACAATCTTTTCACTTCAGTTTAGTTTTTATATGATGAATGATTGAGATTGCTCACAGTGAGAAAAAGGAGGGCTTTGCCTTCCTTTTTTTACGCTCATTTTGCGTATATACATAATAATCTGAATATATTATATTTAGAGAAAGATTCGAAAAGTCGCATTAGATAAGAGGGGAAAGGAGTGACATAGATGTTAGGAATCATCCGTGTATTAACGAGTGAAGGGAAAATTTTGTCAGAACATGGAGAGTTAATGCGTAATTTTTTATCGATAGATAGTGAAACGAAATGTATCATGGATCAACCGACAGGAATTTATAATGCTCAGACAGAGCAGGAAGCTATTCCAAAAATTGTTGAGCTGGCGAGAGAGATGGAAAAAGGCGGGAAATATAAAGCATTAACAATTAGTTGTGCGGCAGACCCGGCTTTGCAGGAAGTAAAACAAGCTGTATCAATTCCGGTATATGGTGCGGGGGCAGTAGGAGCGAATATATCGAAGACATTGGGAGATAATGTAGGAGTCATCGGAATTACAGAGGAAGCTCCACCAAACATCTTAAAAATATTAGGGAATCATTTTTATTCATATCATTATGAACCAACATTACGAAATACGGTTTCATTATTTTCGGATGATGCAAAAAATAAGTTAGTCGTATTGATGAATCGCATGAAGAAAGAAGGAGCAGATGTTATTTTATTTGCTTGTACAGGCTTCTCTACCATTCATTTAAAACAATTTGCAAAAGATCGAGTCACAATACCGATGGTGGATTTAGTCGAAGCTCAAGCGGTTGCTTATAAGCTTCAATAATAGGAGGAATTACAGTGAAAAATAAGAGAACTTTTGATCTATCATTTATTTTATTTTCGGCTATCGTAGCCATACTTGGTGCGATTATTGGAATGCAGTTAATAACAACATTAGGAATCACACCAAATACATCCATTATTGGTGCATTAATTGCAATGTTAGTAGCTAGAATTCCTTTGCAAATGTTTTATAAATATAAAACATTAGAAAATCAAAACTTAATTCAAACGACTATTTCGGCAGCTACTTTTGGTGCGGCAAATAGTTTATTAATCCCAATTGGGTTACCGTTTGTATTAGGAATGCCAGATTTAATTATACCGATGTTGATTGGTGCGGGGATTGCATTATGTGTCGATGTATTTATTTTATATCGTGTTTTCGACTCAAAATTATTTAGTGCCAATGAAATTTGGGCGCCGGGTGTTGCAACGGCAGAGGCATTAAAGGCAGGAGACGAAGGTGGACAAAAAGCGAAGTTTTTAGGATTAGGTATTTTTGGGGGACTTCTTGGATCACATTTCGGTATTTCCATGTCAGCTTTCGGGGTTGCCTTTATTGGAAATATCGTTGCGTTAACAATGTTTGGTATTGGGTTATTATTACGCGCATATTCTGTACCATTATTCAATGTAGATTTAGATGCATTATATGTTCCACATGGAATGATGATTGGTGCAGGGATGATTGCGTTAATTCAGTTTATTGTCATCTTACGTAAACCGAAAAATAAGGATGATAAAACGATAAATTCTAGAACAGATAAAGACGTTAAAAATGGTTTTGCGTTAGGATATTTATTTTATGTTTTAGGTGCGATAGTTGTTGCAGCGCTTGCTGGTTTATATGAGGAGATGCCAGTATACCAATTAATTTTATTCATATTGTTTGCCGCAGCGGCAGCATTAGTAAGTGAAATTATCGTTGGGATTGCTGCGATGCACTCTGGATGGTTCCCGGCATTTGCAGTTACATTAATATCTTTATTAGTTGGTATGCTACTTGGTTTTCCACCGATTGCTTTAGCGATGTTAACAGGTTACACAGCTGCAACCGGTCCAGCTTTTGCGGACCTCGGATATGACTTTAAAACGGGTGCAATTTTACGTTCTGGAAAATCTGTCGAAGAGGAATTATTCGGAAGAAGATTACAATTAAAAAGTGCTGCAATCGGATTCGGGGTTGCGATCGGAATGGTTACATTATTCCATGATAGTTTTTTCCAACAAGATTTAGTCCCTCCAGTGAACCATGTGTATGCAGCAACGATTGAATCAGGTTTATCCGGAAATGTAGGTTTAATGCTGTTATTATGGGCGATTCCTGGTGCACTCATCCAATTAATTGGTGGTTCCAAACGTCAAATGGGAATTATGTTGGCGACAGGTTTATTAATTGTCAATCCATTAGCAGGCTGGGCTGTAATCGTCGGGATTATTATTCGATTAATTATTTTACGTGTTGGTGGAGAGTCAGCTGAAAGTGCAATGTACACAACTGCTGCTGGTTTTATCGCTGGGGATGCATTGTATAGCTTCTTTACATCATTATGGAAAGCAAGATAGAAAGAGGGAATATAGATGGCTAGAAAATTAACGAAAGAAGATGGCATTCATGCTATTTATGGTGGTTGTATTTTAGGTGGTGGGGGTGGTGGCATCATCAAGGAAGGTTTAAACAAACTTGATGAGGCTTTCAAATTAGGAACCCCAGTGCTAAAAACGGTAGATGAATTTGCGGATGAGGATGTAGTTGTTTGTGTTTCATTAGTTGGAGCACCATCTGCTAAGGATATGTTTTTAAGTGAGGAACAAACGATTGATGCAGTAAAAAGAATGCAGGCAGAACTAGATGCTCCTGTTGCTGCGATTATGACGAATGAAAATGGTGCAGCAACGACGATAAATGGTTGGCTACAAGCTGCTGCCTTAGGATTACCCATTTTGGATGCACCGTCGAATGGACGAGCCCATCCAACAGGGTCAATGGGTTCAATGAATTTATCTGAAGATAAAAGTTACCGATCGATTCAAGCATTTGCAGGTGGTAAAAACGAAAATGCTTTAGAAGGAGTTGTAACTGGTTCATTAGGGAATGTTTCGGATACGATGCGTGAATTGTCTGTAAAAGCTGGTGGATTAGTTGGGGTTTGTCGTAATCCCGTATCCATAAAGTATGTAAAAGAAAATGCGTCAGCCGGTGCCATTACTCAAGCAATCGAATTAGGAGAAGTATTGTTAAATGCTAAAGAAGGAAAAGAAAGAATAGAAGCGGCAGTAAATTATTTAGAAGGTAGCATCTTATATGAAGGAAAAGTAACATCATTTACATTGAAAAAAGAAGGTGGATTTGACGTCGGGTTCGTATATGTGGGTGATCTAGAATTAACATTTTGGAATGAATATATGACAGCTGAAATAAACGATGAACGACATGGTACTTTTCCAGATTTAATTATGACATTTGACACAAACACAGGTCTCCCAGTTGTTAGTGCCGAAATAGAAGAAGGCCAAGATGTGGCAGTAATTGTTGTACCAAAGGAAAAATTAATTTTAAGTACGACGATGTGTAATGAAAAATTATTACGAGTGATAGAACCAATTATTCAAAAGAAAATTTTATGAGGTGAAAAACAAATGGCATTAAAACAAGTATTAGAAGTATTAGATATAGTAGATAATCCAAGTGTAGAAGGAAAGACAGTACAAGCTTTATTTGAGTCTTACACATATGCTTCATGCAGTGTCGAACGTGTACATGGGGAAAAAGGTTATACAGATTTTGTGAAAATTTTAATTAAAGGAACAAAAGGAAAAGCTGACGGTGGCAATGCGCCTACATTAGGTGTAATTGGTCGCTTAGGCGGGATTGGAGCAAGACCAACAAGAATTGGATTTGTTTCTGATGGAGATGGTGCAGCTGCGGCTTTAGCGACAGCATTAAAATTAGCTGAAATGAGTGAGCGTGGGGACCGTCTAGAAGGGGATGTATATGTTACAACTCATATATGCCCAGATGCCCCAACTTTACCACATGATCCGGTAGAATTTATGGATTCACCTGTAGACATTTTAACGATGAATAAGTATGAAGTGTTAGAAGAAATGGAAGCTATTATTTCTATTGATACGACAAAAGGAAATAGAGTATTTAATCATCGCGGTATTTGTTTATCGCAAACAGTAAAAGACGGCTATATTTTAAAATTCTCGGATGATTTAGTTCGTATAAAAGAAGTGACAACAGGAGAATTAGCGCAAACGTTTGCTGTATCGATTCAAGATATTACTCCTTATGGAAATGGCTTATATCATATTAACAGTATTTTACAACCTTCTGTCGCAACGAGTGCACCTGTGGTTGGATTGGCAATTACGACTAAAACAGTTGTACCAGGAAGCGGAACAGGAGCGAGCCATGAAGTAGATATTGCCCAGGCTGTTAGATTTAGTATTGAAGTTGCGAAAGATTATGGGCGATCAAAAATTTCTTTTTATGATGAAGAAGAATTTGACCGTATTCAAGCATTATACGGCTCGATGAAACATATTCAAACATTAGGGAAGCAAAACTAATGAAAAAAGTTGGTGTGCTAACAATTGGTCAGTCGCCTAGAACAGATGTGGCTCCAATTATTCAATCGGTCTTAGGTGAATCTGTCGAAATGATTCAAAGAGGTGCTTTAGATAGCTTGTCAGATAGTGAAATTAAAGCATTATGGCCGAATGAAGGAGACACTACGTATATTTCTCGTTTACGTAATGGACAATCTACTAAAATTAAGAAAGAGGCGTTATTACCATTATTACAACGAGAATTAAATCAGTTAGAAGAGGAAGTATCGGTCGTTTTATTATTATGTACTGGTGATTTTCCTACGATTCAATCTAAAAAATTATTATTATTTCCAGATAAAATTTTAGTCAACGTGTTGAATGCCGTGTTAAGAGAAGGGAAGTTAGGATTGATCGTTCCATTAAAAGAACAAAAAGATCAATTGATGGAAAAATGGCATGAAATAAGTGTGCCGATCGTTGCAGAGGCGGCATCACCATATGAAGAAAGTGATATAGAATCTGCAGCAAATTCGTTGAAAGAGCAAGGTGCTACAGTAATTGTGCTTGATTGTATGGGATATGATGAATCACATAAGGAAAGAGCAATGCAAGCGACGAATCTTCCAATCGTTTTATCTATTTCTCTGGCGGCATCTGTTTTAAAGGAATACATTTAATTGAAAAATGAGGCGAAGGACAAAAATTGCCTCATTTTTTTCATATGGGAGGGCATTAATATGAGTGATATAAAAGAAGTTGTTCAAAAAATAATGGAAGTAAATTTTAAATTTGATACGGATGTAAGTGTGTTAGTCGTGACAGATATGTCTACGAAAGATTTAGGGTCAGCATTTCACCAAGCTTTACATGAATTAGGTTGGGAAACTTATATTCATGTGATGGAGGACCGAAATAAATCAGGAGAAGAACCTGATGCTCATATTGCAAAGGAAATGTTAAATCATGGCATTGTTTTTTGTTTAACGAAACATTCATTAACACATACTGTCGCTCGCCGACATGCGAGTGAACAAGGAATAAGTGTTATTACGATGCCAGGAATTAACGAAGATATTTTTTTACATGGAGCGATTAATGCAGATTATGATCGAGTCGAGCAAGAAACGAATGAAATTGTCGCATTATTATCTGCACATGAAAAAGTGACGATTAAATCAGGTAATGGGTTAACGTTACGTATACCTATTGGTGAGCGAAAAGGGGTGCCAAGTACAGGTGTCTTCCATAAGAAAGGTGACTCAGGTAATTTACCGTCTGGTGAAGCATATATTGCGCCATTAGAAGGGGAGGCGGAAGGAGAAATTGAAATTAATGGATCTATCGCTGGAATTGGGCTCGTTCATGAACCAGTTATTTTAAACATTGCAGCAGGTCGTTTAGTACATGCATCAGGGGAAGCAGGGAAACAGTTAATGGATATTTTAGGCGAAGGGGATGGAAGATTGCTTGCTGAGCTTGGAATAGGAACAAACCATGCTGCAAGGGTAACTGGTAATATTTTAGAAGACGAAAAGGCGAAAGATACTATTCATGTTGCGTTTGGCTCTAACCATACTTTTGGTGGGGTTATTAAAACAGATGTGCATATCGATTGTGTTACTAAATCACCTGGCGTTATTTGGGAATCATAAAACGAAGGGATGTGGTTTCAATCGAAGCTTCACATGTATTGAATCAAATGAAACGAATTCAAAATGTGCGAACGTATGACGATAAAAAATTAGAAGCAAAAGATGAGAAGATGTTGTATGAAGCTTTTTTAGCTGGACCAAGTTCCATTAGTAACCAAGCGAGAGAGATCATTGTCGTAGAAGATAGTACGTTGAGAAAGAAGCTCGCAAATGACCTCTTAAGTCCTTACATGGTGAAAGAATCTATTCCGCAAAAGTGGATAGAAGATGTGCCGTTTTTATCCGTTATTGTTATTGAAAAAAGACGAGCAATGTCAAGAATAGGTTCTAAAGGCATATTAATCGCACAAAAGGAAGCGGAAAGTGCGATTCAAAATATGCGATTGTTAGCGACTTGTTTACAAATAAATTCAGCCATTATTCGGGAGTTTGAACCAGAAACGATTAGGAAAACGTTGTTGTTACCATGGTATGTTGAACCTGTCGCAATGCTCGCATGTGGATATGCATTAGGAGAAGCACCAATGCAATTAAAAAGTTTGTCGATGGAAAATATGATTCATAAGGATAGATGGTCATGAAAAAAATCGAAGCGATATATAAACGATCGAGTGTAAGACAATTTCAAGATATTCCTATTTCTGATGAACAGTTGTATAGCATTATAGAGGCTGGCACATTAGCACCTTCAAGTGGTAATATGCAACCTTGGGAGTTTATTGTGATAAAGGAACCGTCTTATAAAGAAAAAGTGGTTTCATGTACATTCAGTGGCTTTTATGCAGGTACTTCAAACTATCAGCAATGGATTAAATCAGCACCAGTCATTTTAATTATTTGTGCGAATACAAAAAGAACAGCAGCAAGGTATGGTAACTTAGGATATAAATGGGTACCTTTAGATGTTGCCAATGCGGTCCAAAATATGATTTTGACGATGACACAAAATGGAATAAGTTGTTGTTGGGTTGGTGGGATTGATGAAAATAAAATCAGCGAATCCTTTTGTTTGCCCGAATATGTTCAGCCAATTGGTTTATTACCTTTAGGATATGCAACAGAAGCGGGACAAATGAAATATAAAATGCCACCAGAATTTGTCACTCATTCTCATCGATACAATGAACCTTATTTTACAAGTTAACTTACTTTTTATTAGAAAATAGTACCGGGTTTGATATGTGTGATTGTAAGGGATAGTGGTTAATTCTGTGTAGTTTGGGGTATTCCTGTTTTTCTTACAGATATATGATGTAATTCCGCAAGTTCTCGCATATTTCCCGAATCACTTGCGGATATATGATATAATTCCGCAAGTTCTCGCACATTTCCCGTTCCACTTGCGGATATATGATATAATTCCGCAAGTTCTCGTGGATTTCCCGAATCACTTGCGGATATATGATATAATTCCGCAAGTTTTCGCGGTTTTCCCATTTCACTTGCGGATATGTGATATAATTCCGCAAGTTCCTGTGCATTTCCCATTCCACTTGCGGATATCCGTCGCAACTCTGCACCCCTCCGTTTTGCGTTAATTAGCCCACAAGCGTCAGCGCCAACTGTTCTAGCAATTTAACTTTTCGCCATGGCCCCACAACCCACCGAACGATTTATATGTACGAAAATTCAGAAATATTATATAATGATTGTCTACTGAATGATGTGTGAGGGGTTAGGGGGATTCCGATGGTGAAAATGGAACGTTTTAAAGAGATGTTTCAGCAAATAAATGAATACGGTTATACGGATGATGGCATGAATCGATTGGCTTATACGAAGGAAGAGGCACAGGCATTGCAGTATATAAAACGGCTTTGTGAAGCAGAAGGATTACTATACCGTCAAGATGAGATTGGAAATGTCATAATTCGAAGAGAAGGAATAGATCCATCTTTACCTGTAGTTGCGGTCGGCTCACATATTGACACCGTATATAATGGTGGAATGTATGATGGAACAGTCGGTGTGTTAGCTGGACTGGAAGTGTTATTTGCACTTAATGATGAAAAAGTTAGAACGACGCATCCATTAGAAGTTATTATTTTTGCATGTGAAGAATCAGCTCGCTTTGGTCTAGCAACAGTGGGAAGTAAAGCGATGGTCGGGACGTTAGATCTCGAAGAAGTGACGAGGTTACACGATAAAAATGACCAAACTTTTACAGAGGTAATTGCTCAGAAGGGCTTTTCGCTGGAATATATTTCAATGGCGGAACGAAATGAAGATGAATTGAAGGCATTTCTTGAGTTGCATATTGAACAAGGACCAGTTTTAGAGGAAATGGGGAAAGATATTGGACTTGTCACAGGAATTGCAGCACCGACGAGGTATCATGTGACAATCACTGGACGTCAGTCCCACTCTGGTTCAACTCCGATGCGTTCACGTCAAGATGCATTGCTCGCAGCTTCAGAATTCGCATTATATTTGGAACAACTTGCTCTAGAAGAAGAGGATGCAAAAACGGTCGCGACGGTCGGAACGTGTAAAGTAAAATCTGGTGCGATGAATATTGTACCAGGAGAAGTAAAGCTACACGTTGATATTCGTAGTATTTATATGGAATCAAAAGAACGTCTCATCAAGAAATTATACAACTTCGTTGAACAATTGGAAAAGAAGCGAGGTGTACAGGTATCGTTTAGAAAAATTACAAATGAAACACCGGTATTATTAAATGAAAGGTTACTAGAAATAGCAAAAGCTGGTTGTGATAAACGAAACTTTACATATGAGGAAATGCCAAGTGGAGCAGGGCATGATGCGATGAATATGGCGTTGAAATATCCGACGGGAGTCATTTTCATTCCTTCTAAAGATGGGTTAAGTCATCATCCGGATGAATATACATCATTTAAACAAATCGAAAAGGGAATACATCTATTAAAAGATATATTATGTGAACTTGCTATATTTCCCGAGTTATACAAATTGTAAAGTACATTTTTCATTCAGTAATCGATATGAAAAATTATGATAATATATAAAAAAATATATACTAAAGTATATGCACATATCTTCTATAAATTATAATGATAAAAGGCCGTATACATATAATGTATAACGATTATGTACTATAGTTATCGTACACCGCTTCGAAGCTAGAGGACGTACTGGCTTAAGTAGGAGTAAAGAACTCTAACTTGGGCCAGTACCGTATACACTCTAGAGGGCATTCTATTATTTACTGTGTCACTTTTTCAGCTTTTGATTCGTGTTTGTAGTAATCGTAATGTAAAGGATCTAATGGCTTACGTCCTAAAATTAAGTCGGCAGCTTTTTCTGCTAACATAATAATCGGTGCGTGAATATTTCCATTCGTTACATATGGCATAGCAGAAGCATCGACTACACACACGTTATCCAATCCATGTACTTTCATCGTGTTCGGATCCACAACAGCCATCGGATCTGAAACATCTCCCATTTTTGTTGTACCACAAGGGTGTAAGGCTGTTTCTGCATCATTACGTACCCACTCTAAAATTTCCTCATCTGTTTGTACACTTGGTCCTGGTGAAATTTCCCCCTTATTAAACGGTGCTAATGATGCTTGTGATGTTATTTCACGTGTTCTTCTAATTGCCTCTACCCACTCTCTGCGGTCTTGGTCTGTAGATAAGTAGTTGTAAATCATACTAGGATGTTCCGCTGGGTCTGTTGATTTAATTTTAATCGATCCACGTGCATCTGAATACATCGGCCCAACATGTACTTGGAAACCGTGTTTTACATCTGCTTTTTGGCCATCATACCGAACTGCAAGAGGCAAGAAATGATACATTAAGTTAGGATATTTTACATCATCGTTCGAACGAATAAAACCTCCACCTTCAAAATGACTACTTGCGACAGGGCCAGTACGGTTTAAAATCCATTGTAATCCGATGAAAGGCATTTTAAGTTTGTTTAAGCTAGGCATTTCTGAAACTGGTTGTGGACACTCATATTGAATATACACTTCTAAATGGTCTTGTAAATTTTCACCAACACCAGGTAAATGGATCACTGGCTTAATACCTAATGACTTTAAGTGTTCCGCCTCCCCAACTCCTGATAATTGTAAAATTTGCGGTGTATTAATTGCCCCACCTGCAAGAATTATTTCATGTCCATATACCTTTTTCATTTTGTTTCCACGTCGATAAGATACACCCGTTGCCTTTGTACCTTCAAAATTAATTTTCGTGACAAAAGCTAATGTTTCAATATCTAGGTTTTCACGATTTTTTGCAGGATCTAAATAAGCATGGGACGTTGATAGCCTTTTACCTTTATAAATATGACGATCAAAAGGTCCAAATCCTTCTTGTTGATAACTATTTACGTCGTCTGTACGTAAATGTCCTGCTTCTTCTGCTGCTTTGAAAAATGCATTAAATAGTGGGTTTGTTGCTGGACCTCTCGTTAATTTAATCGGTCCACTTTGACCACGGTATTTGTCTCCTGGTGAGTCAATCGCATGTTCTAATTTTTTAAAGTAAGGAAGTACGTGTGCATAATCCCAACCTTCCATCCCTTTGTCTGCACCCCAACGTTCATAGTCCATTGGGTTTCCACGTTGATAAATCATACCATTAATGGAACTAGAACCACCGAGCACTTTCCCACGTGCATGTGCAATTCTTCTTCCGTTCATATGTGGTTCTGGATCAGACTTATATCCCCAGTCATATAACGGATTTCCTGATGGAAACATTAATGCTGCCGGCATTTGAATGAATGGATCCCATGGATAATCGCTTCGACCTGCTTCTAAAATTAATACACTTTTCGTGCCATCTTCACTTAGTCGATTTCCTAAAACAGAACCAGCACTTCCACCACCGACAACGATAAAGTCATAATGTTTTTTCATTGTATTCCCTCCAAATACGTATCGATTGATTTTATTTATATAAATCTTGATTCATTTTCCAATCTGTTATGACATTTTTAAATTCTACTAATTTATCTATAGAATCTTCGTTAAATGTATTGGCAACAGATTTTCGTGCACGTGGCGAAAAGATAAATAAAGATAAGATAGCGATAAGTCCGCCTAGCATAATATTTCTTTTCATGAAATCACTCCTTTACTCTTTTTTAATTGTTAACATGGTGCGTCCAATAGACATGTTTCACCCAATATAGAAGCATGCTCTACACTAAATGCTGTCTATGTTGCACGTACTTTCGTCATGTAAATGTAGCAAACGTCGTTAAGTTTGTTAAGAAAAAATTTAATATTAAGAACAAATTAAAACTACCATTTTCATATATAAAAGTCAAAGAGAATCTATAAAACGTTTCCTTTCGTATTAGAAAATAAAAACCTATAGGACAATGATTTAATAAAAATGGGACAAATAAATAACAATTTACAAACGATAACGTCTTTATTATCACTTTAGCTCCGTAAAGCTCTGAAAAAAGTGGGAAAACGAGGGAAGGAAAAGGCAACTTGACATACAGATTAGTCTTAGCTAGTGTAAATATATAACATTTATTTAATTAAATTTATATTTAATATTAGAAATAAAATTTTGGTGTAGGTTAGGATAAAATCATGGCAGTTTATTCGTGAACAGATCCATGACGAAGGAAATATAAAAATAATTCTAAGTAGCAATGTTTTTTTACAAGTGTTGGATGTTCGATAAAGGTTCATATAACACTTTTTTATCGAATCAATTATACATGGTATAATTTGAGAAAGTATAGTTGCTATGAAAAATATTTCATAAGGATTGTAAAGAAAAGGGGTATTTTTTTGAAGATGAATGATGAGCAAGCATTGGAAAAGTTAGAAAATGCAAAGCATCAAGTAATAGATGCTATCGCCGAAACAATGGATTTATATGCTGTGCCACCTGCTGCGGGTAGATTATATGCGATTATGCAATTTGAAGAACAAATGAATTTAGATGAAATGCAAGAGGTCATGGGTATGAGTAAGCCTAGTATGAGTACAAGCGTACGGAAGTTGCAAGAAATTGATATGATGAAAAAGACATTCCAACGTGGGTCAAGAAAGCATTCATATATTGCTGAAAAGAACTATTTTAATACATTTATTAGTTATTTTTGTCATATGTGGGATCGGGAGGCAAAAATGAATTTAACTGCGATAAGAGAAGCGGAATTTGAATTAGACCAAATTTTTGAAGAAGGGGAAGTATCAGAAGAAACTCTAGCAAAAACGCGGGAGTTATATACACAAATAGAAGCTTCGAAAAAATATTACCGTTGGCTAGAACGTTTATCTGCATCGGTTCGCTCAAGAGAAATTTTTAAATATGTGCCACATGAATTAGAGGATACAGAGAATTGAAATTTCTGTTCGAGGCCGGTCGGAATAGGAACTAATATAAAGACATATGGAAATGTTTATGGAAATGGCTAACAGGTAATTGTATATACTAGGAGGGATTCTCTTGGTATATGAAAACAAGCGAGATTGGCCAGAAAAGTGTCCAATTGAAAAACTTATTTCCATAGAAGAGGATATGGACAAATTAATTGAAGGAAAAAAGGTTTCCATTAGACGGAATGACCGTTATGCAGATGTTGGCGATACAATTATATTGAAAGGACATCTGTTTGAAGTGGAGGATGTGTATCCTCAATTTTTAAAAAATATGAGCGAGAAAAATGCTCGCGAAGAAGGATTTGAAAGTATCGAGTCATATAAAACAGCATTGACAAGCATTCACGATGACGCTGTTTGGAATCCAGAACAACTTGTCTGGGCTCATTATTTAAAAGAAAAATAACAAAAGGCGTAAACTTTC